>NZ_JABUZE010000082.1:0-18813 GCF_014897805.1 Halomonas sp. 3F2F | reverse complement strand
GCGACGATATTGGCTGGATGAAATCTTTCATGCGTTTGCCCTGCGCAGCCGCCCTGGTAAAGCCGGTGGCTGCAAAACAGCACCACTTCGCGCTGCACCCGCGGGTGCGCTAACGCTTACGCTGCGCTACAAAAGTTGTGCATTCAAACGGTTATGGGTGCGCTTCGCTGACCACGCGCTACAAAACCCTGGGTGGTACAGCAATGGCGGCGCAGCCGCCCAAGATCAGTCACACAACGTTAATGCTTGAGATCCTATGAAAAACATTGCGGTAGCAGGAACAGGGTACGTAGGCCTTTCAAACGCCATGCTGCTGGCTCAGCACAACAGCGTGACTGCGGTAGATATCGTTAAAGAAAAAGTAGATCAGCTAAACCTAAAACAATCACCTATTGAAGACACCGAGATCAGCCAGTTTCTTCAGCGTGATGACCTTCACTTCACGGCTACTACTAACGCTGAACACGCCTACGCCAATGCCGATATAGTCATCATTGCCACACCCACCGACTACGACCCCAGCACCAACACGTTTAATACTCAAAGCGTGGAAGCCGTCATAAAGCAAGTGATCAACTTAAACCCCCACGCGGTCATGGTAACCAAATCGACCGTGCCGGTGGGCTATACAGCGAGCGCCAGCAAAAAATTCAAGACAGAGAACCTAATTTTCTCACCCGAATTTCTTCGTGAAGGCAAAGCGCTTTACGATAACCTCTATCCTTCACGAATTATTGTCGGTGAGCGTTCCGAGCGAGCAGCGCAATTCGCCAACCTGTTAACGCAAGGGGCGGTCAAAAAAAATGCGCCTATTCTGCTAACCAACAGCACCGAAGCTGAAGCCATCAAGCTGTTTGCGAACACCTACTTAGCCATGCGTGTCGCGTATTTCAATGAGCTAGACACCTATGCCGAAACCCACAGCCTAGACACGCGGCAAATCATTGAAGGGGTAGGGTTAGACCCACGCATTGGCAAGCACTACAACAACCCCAGTTTTGGCTATGGTGGCTACTGCTTGCCTAAAGACACCAAGCAGCTACTCGCCAACTACCAAGACGTACCCAGCAACATGATTCAAGCCATTGTGGATGCCAACCGCACCCGCAAAGACTTCATTGCCGAAGCGGTGCTAAAGCGCAACCCACGTGTGGTAGGTGTGTACCGGCTAATTATGAAAACGGGTTCTGATAACTTTCGCGCCAGCGCCATGCAAGGCGTTATGAAGCGCCTTAAAGCCAAAGGGGTTAACGTTATCGTTTACGAACCAGCCCTAGCGGAAGATCACTTCTACAATTCTCGGGTGATTAGAGAGTTAGACGCGTTCAAGCAGGAAGCCGACTTGATCTTAAGCAATCGCATGGCCAGCGAATTAGCAGATGTAGCAGATAAAGTATATACCCGCGATTTGTTCGGCAGTGACTAACCTCCCCACTCAGCACGTCTAAAAGCAAATCACATGATTGAAGTTAAAAATCTCTACAAGCGCTACCACAACCACCACGGCAGTGACTGGGTACTGAAAAACATCAACCTGACCATTCCACAAGGGGTAAGCGTCGGGTTGATTGGCCCCAACGGCGCAGGTAAATCGACGCTGCTGCGCCTGATTGCCGGTATGGACTCCCCAGAGCGTGGTGAAGTCATACGTCATAGCCGCGTTTCATGGCCAGTGGGGTTATCTGGTGGCATGCAAGGCAATATGACTGGGCGGCAAAATGTAAAATTCGTAGCCCGCGCACAAGGCTGTCGGCCCGACGAAGTAAAACGTGTGATTGCCTTTGTAGAAGACTTTGCTGAAATAGGTGATGCCTTTGACGAGCCTATTCGCACCTACTCTTCTGGCATGAGATCGCGCATTTCCTTTGGCCTCTCGCTCTCGTTTGATTTTGACGTCTATATTTCTGATGAAGCAACCGCCGTCGGCGACCGCGCCTTCAAAGAAAAAGCCAAAGCGCTGTTTGAATCTAAAGTGGGGCAAGCCTCAATCATTATGGTGTCGCACTCTGAAGGCATCTTAAAAGATCTTTGTCAGGCAGGTGTTTATATTAAAGATGGCGAAGCCTTCTGGTACGACAGTGTTGAAGCCGCGATTAGTGACTACCACAAAGATGTCGATGCCAAAAAAGCCGCCCGTGTCAATAAAGGCACTGACCCCGCTGCAGCAAAAAGAGCCAGCAAAAAAGCAGCCATTGCACAGGAGCTGCCAACAGACATACCTGGCGCGCAGCAACACCTTAAAGAGTGCAGGCACAAGCTGAAAATTGCGAGGGAAAACCTAGCAACAGCAAGAGAACAAAAGTTCCTGCCTAAGCTACTGCATCTGATTGAAAAAGACGTGGTTCAGCGCCGTAAAGCAGCGGAACAAGCCCGTAAGCATTTCCAAGCATTACAAGCAGCTCAACAAGACGGGCCGCCAACCGTACCAGATCAGCAAAAATAGTAAGGGAAATACGGATGTCTAAAACGTTTCTTGTTACCGGCGGTGCCGGCTTTATTGGCTCAGCGGTCGTGCGTGAATTGATCAATAACACCCAGCACCGGGTGATTAATCTCGATAAGCTGACTTACGCTGGCAACTTGGAATCACTGACAAGCGTGGAAGACAGCGAACGCTACACCTTTGTGCAGGCAGATATTTGCGACGCCCCGGCCATGCAGCAGCTGTTTGAACAGCACCAGCCCGATGTAGTGATGCACCTAGCCGCAGAGAGCCACGTAGACCGCTCCATCGACGGCCCCGCTGAGTTTATTCAAACCAACGTAGTCGGCACCGCCGTATTGCTTGAAGCCGCCCGCGCGTACTGGAAAACCCTACAGCAGCAAGATAAAGCAAAAGCAGAGGCCTTTCGCTTTCATCACATAAGTACAGATGAAGTGTATGGCGATTTGGAAGGCACCGACGACCTCTTTACTGAAACCACGCCTTATGCGCCCAGTTCACCGTACTCTGCCAGTAAAGCCAGTTCTGATCATCTAGTGCGCGCATGGCAGCGCACCTACGGCCTGCCCACATTGGTGACCAACTGCTCCAACAACTACGGGCCATATCACTTCCCAGAAAAACTGATCCCGCTGATGATCCTCAACGCCCTAGCAGGCAAGCCGCTACCGGTATACGGCAACGGCCAGCAAATCCGCGATTGGTTATATGTGGAAGACCACGCCCGCGCCTTAATCAAAGTAGCTACAGAAGGCGAAATCGGCGAAACCTACAACATCGGTGGGCATAACGAAAAAGCCAACCTCACCGTTGTTGAAACACTGTGCGACCTGCTTCAAGAGCTAGTGCCACAAGAGCAGTCGTACCGTGAGCTCATCACCTTCGTGACTGACCGCCCCGGCCACGACGTACGTTACGCCATTGATGCCAGCAAAATTGAACAAGAACTCGGCTGGACGCCAGAAGAAACCTTCGAAACCGGCCTACGCAAAACCGTGCAGTGGTATCTCGCTAACGAAACCTGGTGGAAACGCGTACAAGACGGCAGCTACCAACGGCTGGGTACCAACACGTAGTGCGTGGTAAGCCTACGGCGCACCCGCAACAGACTTTCGGATTTCGCGGGTGCCTCGGTATCGCTCGTTCCTCGCGACCTCATTACACCGCGCTACAGGTTGCGCAATCGATTGACGTTAAGGCTTCACTATGAACATCTTCATCACTGGCGGTAACGGCCAAGTAGGCTTTGAACTCCAGCGCCAATTTGCCCCGTTCGGTACTATCCTGGCCCCGACACGCCAAGAGCTCGATTTAACCAACGCCGACGCAGTAGATGCTTATCTTGCCAAACACCAGCCTGGCTTAATCCTCAATGCAGCGGCCTATACAGCAGTGGATAAAGCCGAAAGTGAGCCACAGCAGGCTAAACGTCTAAATGCCGAGCTACCCGCGCAATTAGCGGAATATGCAGCGAAGCAGGGCATTCCCCTGGTGCACTACTCAACGGACTACGTTTACCCAGGCAACGGCGAACCCCCCTGGCAAGAAGACAGCCCCACTGGCCCGCTAAGCGTATACGGCCAAACCAAGCTAGAAGGGGATGAAGCGGTGGTTAACAGCGGTGCCAGCCACCTGATTTTTCGCACCAGCTGGGTATACGCCGCGCGCGGCAACAACTTTATGAAAACCATGCTGCGCCTGGGCCGCGAACGGGATGCATTGAGCATCGTTAATGATCAAATCGGCGCGCCTACGCCAGCACGGCTAATCGCTCAAGTCACTGCGCTGGCATTCACCACGCAAGGCTCACCACTGACCATCAATATACCGTCAGGGGTTTATCATCTTGCTCCACGCGGAGAAACCAGCTGGCACGGCTTCGCCAGCGAAATTTTCAACCAAGCCCGTGAAGCAGGGGAAACCCTCGCGATTACCCCCGAAAGCACCGCTGGCATCCCCACGGCAGAATACCCAACGCCCGCCCAACGCCCGTTGAACTCACGCATGGCGCTAGGCAAATTAGAAAGCGCACTAAGCATCACCATGCCCACCTGGCAAAGCCAATTAGCTCTGACACTGAAAGAACATCTCAGTAATTAAAAAAAACGTTATTCGCCACCGGCGACACGGACAAAACCCTTTATTTGTTATTGGGGTGTTGCTTTTGACCTTGTCCGTGTTTTCCGTGAGTGTCCGTGGCAAAACAGGTTTTGTCCGAGCTTTCCGCAAAGGGCCGTGGCTAAACTTATATTCTGTAACACAGCAAGGGGGCCAATATGAGCCAATCAACACAGAGAAAGGGCATCATTCTCGCCGGTGGTTCAGGCACTCGCCTACACCCCATTACCCGTGGCGTGTCAAAACAGCTATTGCCGGTGTACGACAAGCCAATGGTTTACTACCCGATTTCAGTGCTTATGCTGGCGGGTATACGCGATATTCTCATTATCTCTACCCCTGAAGACTTACCCCAATACCAAAACCTACTGGGTAGCGGGGAAGACTTTGGCATCAACCTGCAATATGCCGAACAGCCAAGCCCCGATGGCCTAGCCCAAGCCTTTATTATTGGTGAAGAATTTATTGGCGACAGCCCCGTGTGCTTAGTGCTGGGCGACAACATCTTCCACGGTCAGCACTTCTCTGAGCAGCTAAAACGCGCTGACAAACAGCCCAGCGGTGCCACCGTATTTGGTTACCTGGTAAAAGACCCTGAACGCTTTGGCGTAGTGGAATTCTGTGAAGACGGCAAGGCGATTTCCATTGAAGAAAAACCAGCCAAGCCGAAATCAGCGCACGCAGTAACGGGCCTTTATTTTTACGATAACGACGTTGTAGAAATTGCCAAAAACGTAAAACCTTCCGAGCGCGGCGAGCTGGAAATCACCAGCGTTAATAACGCCTACCTTGAACGTGGCGACCTGCGCGTGGAGCGCCTTGGCCGCGGCTTTGCCTGGCTAGATACTGGTACCCACGACAGTTTGCTAGAAGCCAGCCAATACGTGCAAACCATTGAACACCGCCAAGGCCTCAAAATAGCCTGCCTTGAGGAGATCGCCTGGCAGCAGAAGTGGATAAGCGACGAACGTCTAACCGAATTGGCAAAGCCACTCTCGAAAACCCAGTACGGTAAATATCTGCAGCGTTTGTTAAAGCAGAAAGACAAGAAGTAATCAGAAAGCGGAGGAGTCATTCGTTGTAAACAAACAGTTCCAGGTCTTACTGCTTGCACAACATCTCTACGTTTATCTATCACATTCCACGGTTTAATAATGAAATACGAAAAACTCGCTATACCAGAAGTGGTCTTGCTCACCCCTCAAGTGTTCGGCGATGAACGCGGCTTCTTCATGGAAACCTTCCGCCAATCTGAATTTGAACAGCACTGCGGCAACCATACCTTCGTTCAGGATAACCACAGCCTTTCCAGCCATGGCATTTTACGCGGCTTGCATTACCAGCTTGAAAAGCCCCAAGGCAAGCTAGTACGCGTGACCCGGGGGGAAGTGTTTGATGTGGCGGTAGACTTACGCAAAAGCAGCCCCACCTTTGGCCAATGGGTAGGCGCAATGCTGAGCGCAGAGAACAAGCAATTACTCTGGGTGCCACCAGGCTTTGCCCACGCCTTCTACGTGACCAGTGAAGAAGCTGAGTTCCAGTACAAATGTACCGATTATTACAACCCAGGCGATGAATACTGTATTCGCTGGGATGACCCCACGTTAGCAATAGACTGGCCGCTGGTGGACAACAAACAGCCTGGGGTCTCAGAAAAGGATGCCCTAGGTGCACGCTTCAAAGATGCCAGAACATTTGTCTGAACCACTCTCTTTACGTCGTGATAAGTGAAAAACGGAGCTTTCTTGAATGACAGTGACTTTCGGCACAACCCCCTATAGCAACTGGCAATGCCTGGCCCCTTTGCTGGAAGCCTTAGGTTGTGTAACCCCAACGTCGAATGAGTCAAAGCAACATAGCGTTGACCCAATAAGCGAAATGCCTGCAGAAGGAAAGTTACTGTTAGCGTACGCCAGCCCCCAACAAACGCTGGTAAGCGCCATGGAGCAGGGAGCTGCACCCACAGAAGTGCTGACACAATGGGTAGCTCACACCAAGGCGATGATAGAGTGCTTCAAGGCTAACCGAAAGCGAGTGGTGCTCATCAATATCGATGCTGCCCGCCAACACCTGTCACAGAGTGCCATCACGTTAGAGAACCACTGGCAGCAGCAGATTGAATTGCCTGAAGGCCAACAGTCAGATAGCCAATACCCGCCAGCAGAAGCCAACCCTTACTATTGGATGCTGGCGACCCTGGCGGTTCATCAAAGCCAGGAACTGCCACTGTTACTGGCGCAGCTGGAAGCGTGCACCTTGCCCATTGGTGAGCCAGCAACTCCACCAATACAAGAAATTGATCACCTTTATTCAGAACTAACGGCACTTTTCCAGCAGTGTGAAAGCAGCCAAGTGCTAGCACAAGCGCATAAAGCACTGAAAAAAGAGTACCAAGCGTTGGAAACGCAGCATACTAACCTGCTGCAAACACAGCAAAAAGACCAAACGGCTATCAATAATGTTCAAGCCGAACGTGAAGCGCTTCAGCGCCAACTGGAAAAAGAACAGGCCGATCACGCGGCACTCAAAGCATCAAACGCTACGCTAGAAAAAGAACACACCACGCTTCAGGCGGCAAAAAAAGCGCAGGAAATCGTACTCACTAATGCCAGTGAAGAGCATCAACTGTTGCTAGAGCAGCTGCATCTAGTGCAAGAAGAACTGGAGCGCTACATAACGGCAGGTAAAGAAGCCGCCTCCGAAAAGGTAAACCTGCAACGCCAGTTAGAAACATACCAAAAAGCGCATCAGAAACTTGAGATAGCGCATGCAGCTCTCAAGCAAGCTCAGCAAAAAGACCAATCCATCATCAAAGAAGTTAACGCAGAGCGAGAAAAGCTCCAAAGCGCACTAAAAAAAGAGCAGCTGGCGCTTACCAAGATTAACGCTGAAAAATCTACCCTAGCGCATCAGCTAACGGCGTTAAACGCTACCCATGAAGACCAAGCAAAACAGCTCACAGATCTACAGGCCGAAAAAACGGAGCTTCTAAAACAGTGTGAAGCTGCTGAAAAGCAAAAGGCAATGCTGCAAAAAGAGCAAGCTGCCCATGCACAAACGAAAGCTGAAAAATTAGCCCTGGAAGGCCAGCATAGAGAAGCACAGCAGGAAGCAGAAGCCAGCCTTTCAACTGTAGAACACGAAAACCAGCTACTTCTACAGCAACTGCACCTAGTGCAGGAAGCATTCGAGGCCAAGTTCCTACAAGTGAAAGAGCAAGAAAAAGAACTTGCCAGAAGAGAATCCCAGCTTAAATACAGCGAACACCAGCACCAGCACAGCGTTAACGCACATCATGCCAGCCAGAAAGAGAATCAGCTGTTACAACGCCGCCTCGCCAAGCTGCGAGAAATAATGGAAGGCCTAGAGCGCAGTAATAAAGCCTTGAACGGTAATATGTCAGAAGTCAAAAACCAGCTGGCAGCGGCCAAAAAGCACCAGTCAGACTGGGAGCACAAATACCAGCTTGCCGAACGAGAAGGCGCCTTGGCCCTAGCGTCAGCCAACCGGCGTATTTATGAGCTAAGCAAAGAGCTTAACAGTATTACCAAAAGCCCCCGCTGGAAGCTGGTCAGCCCGCTTAATAGCCATGGCAAAAAGAATAAAAAGGTGCGTGCTGAACAGCTTCAGCAGCAAAAAAAACAGGTGGCTCACTCTGGCCTGTTTGATGTGGAATGGTACCTGCAGGCCTATCCCGATATTGCGGAAGCTGGCATAGACCCCATCGAACACTACCTCACGATGGGTGCGTACGAAGGTCGTAATCCCAGCGAAGTATTTGATACTAGTTGGTACCTGCTTTACTACCAAGATGTAACAGATAGTGGCCTGAACCCCCTGGTTCACTATATCCGTTATGGCCAGAAGGAAAACAGAGCCACCCGGCCGGGTGCCTTGGCCTCGCTACCCGCGCCAATACAGCAACCGGTTGAAAAGGGGTAAACCAACACCATGTCGATGATTCTTCATATAGGGGCTGGCCAAACAAGTGAACTCCCCCAGTGGCGAAAAAGTGGTGCCACGCGCATTGTACTGGTAGAACCAAACCCCATGTTGGCACAGCAGCTGCGACACAAAGCAGCAGGTGACGCCACTCTTACCATTGTGGAAGCCGCTGTCACGCCAAGCTCGGCCAACACTCAGCTGTATGAATATAACCTGCCCGAAGCGAATAGCCTGCGCCCAGCCACAGGGCTTAAGAGCCTGTTCCCAGGGTTGAAAACCACGGCAACGCACAGTGTGGCCACCCTTACCCCAACCCAGCTGCTAGCCGATTACGGGCCAGCCCAAGGGGAACGGGCCCAGCTGGTGCTGCAAACACCGGGGGAAGAGGGGGCCATCCTCAACGAGCTGATTGAAACAGGCCAGCTTAACCAGTTTCAGCAATTACAGCTACATGCCAACCCAGAATCCTATTACCAGGGCAGCATTGCAGCAAAAGACATTCTGCAACAACTGGCAGAAGCAGGATACGATATCACCGACGTCAATCAGCAAGACCCAGACTGGCCGTATTGGCAACTTACTCGTCATCCACTGAAAGATCAGCTGCTCAGCCTGCAAGAAGAAACAACTGCCCTGAAACAGCAACTTCAAGAACGCCAGCAACAGCTAGAAGCCAATCAACGGCAAAGCAAAAAACAGCGACAGAAAGCGGAAGAAGCGGCGCAGCAAACACAAGCGCAGCTGAAAGAAAAAACCGAACAGCTAGCGAAACTGCACACTCAGCTTAAGCAACAGCAAGAAGAAGTAGCCACTCTGAAACAACAGCTGCAAGAACGCCAGCAACAGCTAGAGGCCAGCCAACAGCAAAGCAAAAAACAGCAGCAGAAAGCGGAAGAAGTGGCACAGCAAACACAAGCGCAGCTGAAAGAAAAAGCGAACCAACTGGCTGAAGCTCATGCGCAGTGTCAGCAACTAAAAGAAGACAACGAAACGCTAAAAAAACAGCTCAACCAAGCACAGAAAGTAAGCCAACAGCATCAGCAAACACAGAGTGAAACGGCAAAGCAGCTGGAACAGATTCAACAGCAACAGGTTAATACGCAGCAAACGTTGTCGGCCACCGAAAGCAAGCTAAAAAAAATAGAAGAGCAGCGTCAGGCGGAACAAAGAGCCCATAAAGAACTGCAGCACAAATTTGAAGAAACCCACGGCTGGTTTGTAGGCCGCAAACAGCAAGCAGAAGAGCGCGCTGAAAAGCTAAAAAGCCTGCAAAATGAGCTGAACACTAAGGCAGAGCAGGCGGCTAGCCTAGAAGAAAAGCTAAAAGCAAGTGAAGAAGAGCGTGAAAAATACAAAAATTATTTTGCCAATCGCAAAAAACAGCACGAAGCGTCTCAAGCTCAATTAACAGAAGCTCAGCAAACGCTAAAAGAAAAAGATACCATCATCAGTCAGCTCAGCGAACAGCTCACCACGTTACAACAACGTAACGAACGCGTTGGGCAACTGGAAAGCAAGTTGGAATCCCTGTTCGGCGAACAGCGCAGCTACATTCAGCAAACCACCAACGCCCTTGGCCAACATGTCACGCGTAGTGCCCGCCAGCAGCGTGATGAGCACGCACTAACGCATTACTTACAGCATGGCCAGCGCCCGGTAAGTACTCAGCTGCCTCCCAGCTACGCAGTAGCATTACTAGAACACTACGACGCCACCCAGCATGACGTTGTCGTCGTGTTGGGAAGCGCGAACACCACAGAGTTGCTGGCGCAAGGGTTGCTCAACACTCGTTCACACGCGCCAAGGCTTAAAAGTAGCCAGCAGGAATCAGCAGAAAACGAAGTCACGCTTTCTCATGCGGATCTACCACAAGCCATTGTCAGCATTGAGCACCAAAACGCGGCCAGCGAAGCCTTAAAGCAGCGCTTACACAACAAAGGCACGGCCAGAGCCGTGAATACAGTGTATGCCCCCTGGGTAGAGTGCCAAGCGAATGGGCAAGCCACGCTGTTCTACGCAGTAGAACCTACGCTGAAACGGCTTAACCAATGGCTATCAGAAAACGCCCGTGTATTGGTGATAATAGGCGAAGACCTGCCCCAGGCCGGCCACAGCCGCGAAATAGCGCTCGCCCTATTGCTACAACAACTGCCCACCCAGCGGCTGGATATGGTGCTGGAAGGTAACCAGCACCCGCAGGAAACCAGCTTGAAAGAAAGCTGGGATAAACTGCTTGAAACCCGTCAGCGCCCTGGTCAATGGCTAACGCTCCCCAACGCTTACAGCCTAAGAGTGGAAGGCTAGATGATGCATTCTTACTAACCTTCATCTTACAACTTAACCAAGAGCCAACCATGGAAAAAGATCTCGTTAAACGCGCCCATGCCGCTTTCAACCAGGGCGACTACCAAAACGCAATTAAACTTTACCAAAATGCTGCTTCCCAATATGGCAAAAACCTTTTTGATGTTAATGTTCGTCTTTGTGAACAAAAGTTAGGTAATCCAGGCCAGGCCATCAAAACAGCATCGCGCAGTGTAGACAATACCCCTGTTGCCAAGCAGCTAGCAGAAACCCAAGCACTGCTGGAACATTACTACCGCCGCTGTCAAGAGCTGGAATATCACCTGCAAGATGCCAGTTAAGTAAGGTAGCTAAGCAAGGAATAGTGCAACACTTCTGCCAAAAACTGCACGGTAGTGATGTCGCAAGCTAAAACGATAACCGATTGAAAAGAAGGCAAGGAATGAAAGTACTGACCGTATTCGGTACCCGCCCGGAAGCCATTAAAATGGCCCCGCTGGCGCTACAGCTCGCCACGGATGAACGCTTTGAAGCTCGGGTGTGCGTTACTGCTCAACACCGCGAAATGCTAGATCAAGTGCTGGCACTTTTCGAACTGACCCCAAACTATGACCTCAACATCATGAAGCCGGGGCAAGACCTCAATGATGTAACCTGTGGCATTCTGCAAGGGCTAAAGCCAGTACTGGAAGATTTTAAGCCAGATATGGTACTGGTTCACGGTGATACGGCTACCACCTTTGCTACCACGCTTGCTTGCTACTACCAGCAAATTCCGGTGGGCCACGTAGAAGCAGGGCTGCGCACCGGTAATTTATACTCCCCTTGGCCTGAAGAGGGCAATCGTAAGTTAACCGGTGCCCTGGCCGCCGTGCATTTCGCACCCACGTCCACGTCGCAGCAGAATCTGCTCAACGAAGGCATAGCCCCGGCCAGCATTCATATCACCGGTAACACCGTGATTGATGCGCTGCTTGAAGTTGCGCATAAGCTAGAAACGACCCCTTCGCTTGCTGCCGAACAGGCCAAACGCTTTCCCATGCTGGATGAAAGCAAGCGGCTGATTCTGGTGACCGGCCACCGGCGTGAAAGTTTTGGCGGTGGTTTTGAGCGTATCTGCCAAGCACTGGCAGATACCGCTGAACGCCACCCAGATACCCAAATTCTCTATCCGGTGCACCTCAACCCCAACGTGCGTGAGCCGGTTAACCGCCTGCTGGCCAAGGTGGATAACGTTCACCTGATTGAACCACAAGATTACCTGCCGTTTGTTTACCTGATGAACCAAGCGCATATCATTTTGACCGATTCCGGCGGTATTCAAGAAGAAGCCCCATCGCTTGGTAAGCCTGTATTGGTAATGCGCGACACGACGGAACGCCCCGAAGCCGTAGAAGCAGGCACCGTTAAGCTAGTAGGCACCAACGTAGATACCATCACCAGTGAACTTACCCGTTTGCTAAACGATGAAGACGCCTACCAAGCGATGAGCTACGCCCACAACCCCTACGGCGACGGCAAAGCCTGCCAACGCATCCGCGACGTGCTAGCAAGCTCATAAGCTGACAACTTTTTTGCCACAGATTTTCCCACGGACGCTCACGGAAAACACGGACAAGGTCAAAAGCAACCTAAAAACTTAAAAGCTAAAAAGTATTTATGGTTTTGTCCGTGTCGTCCGTGAGGGTCCGTGGCTAATAAATTTTATCAAGGAATGAAACATGCAATTCGACACTATCTCCATGATTGGTCTGGGCTATATTGGCTTGCCTACCGCCGCAGTGTTCGCCTCACGTAAGAAAAAGGTAATTGGTGTAGATGTTAACCAACATGCCGTCGACACGATCAACAATGGCGACATCCATATTGTAGAACCAGAGCTAGACATGGTTGTGCATGCCGCCGTTACTGAAGGATACCTGCGTGCAACCACCACGCCTGAAGCGGCGGATGCCTTTATGGTGGCGGTGCCAACGCCGTTCCACACCGATGAAAACGGTCAAAATCACAAAGCAGATCTCAGCTACATTGAAGCGGCTGCGAAATCCATAGCCCCAGTACTGAAAGCGGGTAATTTGGTGGTGTTGGAATCTACCAGCCCTATCGGCGCAACAGAACAAATGGCCGCGTGGCTAGCCGAAGCGCGGCCCGATCTCACTTTCCCGCAAACCCATGGTGAAGCGTCGGATATTCGCATTGCCCACTGCCCAGAGCGTGTGTTGCCCGGCCATGTGATTCGTGAATTGGTAGAAAATGACCGCGTGATTGGCGGCATGACGCCGAAGTGTGCCGAAGCCGCCTGTGCGCTTTACCAAATCGTTGTGGAAGGGGAGTGTGTTGCCACTACCGCTCGCACAGCAGAAATGGCCAAGCTCACTGAAAACAGCTTCCGCGATGTGAATATTGCCTTTGCCAATGAGCTTTCCACCATCTGCCATGAGCTAGATATTAATGTGTGGGAACTGATTACCCTGGCCAACCGCCATCCGCGTGTCAATATTTTGACCCCAGGCGCTGGCGTAGGTGGTCACTGCATTGCCGTAGACCCCTGGTTTATTGTAGATGCCTGCCCAGAGCAAGCTAAAATTGTGCGTGCCGCCCGTGAAGTTAACGACGCCAAGCCCCAATGGGTATTAGGCCGGGTGAAAGAGGCGTTAGAGGCTTACCACCAGCAAAACCCCAAAGCACGTCGTAGCGACCTAACCGTAGCCTGCCTGGGTGTGGCGTTTAAACCGGATATCGACGACCTGCGTGAAAGCCCCGCCCTAGGCATTGCAGAGCAAGTGGCCGCCCTTGGCTGCCGTTTACAAGTGGTAGAACCCAATATCACTAAACTGCCGGAAAAGCTACAGGGTGAAAACACTACCCTAGCCACTTTGGAAGAAGCGCTCACCCAGGCAGATGTGATGTGTGTGCTGGTAAAACACAAAGGCTTTATTCAGAACGTAGAAAAGGTGCGTGCTAAAGAAAGTGTGATCGACGCAGTAGGGCTTTTAGGGTAAACGCCCTCACACGTCACTCAGTCATTCTCCATTTACCACGCACCGGAACATTATGGACGATCTGCTCAACCACGCTCAACGCTTAGCCAGTCAAACATCAACGCCCATTGCTCAACCTATTGAAGGGCGTATTGCCTATGTGGTGAGCCATGGCCAAAGTTATGCCAGTAATGGTTATGCCATTCGCACGCAGGGTATTGCCAAAGCGCTGAATGATCACGGCTTGGAAGCCTTGTGTTTTGTACGCCCAGGCCGCCCATGGGAACTTCAACAAGCACCCATGCAAATTGAACCAGAAACAACGCTTGAAGGCGTACGCTATATTCATACCCGCTGGCTAAAGGGCGAAGTACCACAGGGGGACGCCGCTCACATGGCTGCCAGCGTAAAGCGCTTGGTTACCCTGTTCCGTATTTACCGCCCCAGCGCGGTACTGGCAGCGTCTAACTGGATAAGTGGTTTACCGGCCTGGGTAGCAGCCAAACAGCTTGGCCTGCCGTTTTACAGTGAAGTGCGTGGTTTCTGGGAGCTTTCCAGAGAAGCAAGAGAGCCAGGCTACCGCCAGCAACCAGCCTTCAAACAAGAGGCCGAACGCGACACCTTCGTCACCCAACAGGCCCAAGGCGTGTTTACCCTGAACGCGCCAATGAAGGCAGAACTAGTAAATCGCGGTGTTGAGCAAAGCTGTATTGGTATTGTGCCGAATGCCGTTAGCGTTCTGCCAGAAATAAAACCGGCCCCTACCTCTCTGAAAAACAAACTGGGTATCGCAGATAACGAAAAGGTAGTGGGCTACATTGGCAGCTTCAACGCCTATGAAGGGCTAGATGTGCTGCTCGACGCCTGCTTTGAGCTGGTGCAAAAGGGCGAAAAACTCAAGCTGTTACTGGTGGGTGATGACCAGCCCTTAACTCTAAAAAGCAAGAACGAGCCTTCATCAGCCAACGTAACCGAATCGGACAAGCCTTGGCTGATACAAGTCGGGCGGGTACCCCATGAACAGGTGGCGGACTACTACGCGCTGCTGGATGCGGTGGTAATTCCCCGTAAGCCCTTAGCGGTATGCAAACTTGTACCGCCTATGAAGGCCGCCGAGGCTCTGGCCCATGGTAAGCGTCTAGTGGTATCTGACGTGGCACCGTTGGCCGAGTATGCTGATAAATACGAAGGCGTAGTGAGCTTTGAGGCTGGGAGTGCCGCAAGCTTGGTCACAGCCCTTCAGGGGTCACTGAAGCTGCCTGCGCCGAAGCTGGGTACCGAACTGTTGTTTTCGGCGCATACCGAGCCGATGGTCAAAGCGCTGAAGGAGGAGGAGAGTGCCCTGGTGCAGAGGGCGGTAATTGAGGCGCAAGCCAAACCGACTAAGTCGACAAAGCCGAAAGCACCAAACAAGGCTGCTGTTGTGCCTGCCAAGCCTGTGCCCATGGCGAAAAGCCAAAAAGTAGCTCCAACAAAAGGCAAGCTTGGTCGAAGGCTCAAGGCCATCTCTATCATGGATGAGATTTCGGAGGAGTGCTGGCGTCATGAAATGACAGCATTTCCTATTAACCGTAATAACTACAAGGAGCAGGTTGCAGGGTCGCTCGCTGATTTTTGCTTCTTGGAAAGCTGCTGGAAAGGAAATCGAGGCTCCTGGGAGTATGCCTTTACATCTCCTGGGCTGAAACACGCTAATGCCCAAGCGCTGCTTGATCTCATTCCCAGAGTGAAGAAAAAAATGCCTTTGGTCTTCTGGAACAAGGAGGATCCAATGCACTATGATCGCTACCTACCCATCGCAAAGTCAGCAGACGTCATCTTCACGACTGATGAAACTAAAGTGGCAGACTATCAGCGTGATGTGCCACAGGCTGACGTATATGCAGTGCCTTTCGCTGCACAGCAAAAAATCTGTAACCCATCAGACCGTTTCCGTACTAAAGCGGAGTCGGTTTGCTTTGCTGGCTCGTACTACGGCGTGGGGCATGATGAGCGTAAGCGACAAATGGATGCGCTGCTGCCCTCGATAATAGAGTTTAAAGGTGCTATCTACGACCGAATGTCAAAGATAGATAGTGACCGCTATAAATTCCCTCCGCAGTATGCGCCATTTATTAGGGATGCCGTACCCTTCACGGAGGTCGTAAAGCTTTATAAGCGATTCAAGGTGTTTTTGAATGTCAATACCATTGTCGAGTCTCCGACGATGATGTCGCGTCGTGTTTATGAACTTCTGGCATGTGGTACACCAGTTGTATCTACACCTTCGAAGGCAATAGAAGAGCAATTCCCGGGAATTGTTCATATGGCTAATGATGCCAAGGAAGCCAACAAGATAATTGAGAAGTTGCTGACTGATGAGCGCTTCTGGGAAAAGACATCACATATTGGCTATCGTGAAGTGATGAAGAAGCATACTTATACGCATCGCCTAAAGGACATCGAGACGTCGCTTGGCTATGAGTACGATGATTCTGAACCACTGGTGAGCATCATTACCTGTACACGCCGCCCCAATATGATCGATCGTATTGTCGAGAATATGACAAGGCAAAACTATCCAAACTGTGAACTTATTTTAGTGCTTCAGAATTTCACCAAAAAACAAGCCAAAGAGCTTGTGGAAAAAATAAAAGCAACGCCATCCAATATTAGAGTGGTGGAGGCGCTTGTTAACAATAGTTCAGATACGCTTGGTGAGCGTTTCAATAAGGCAGCTGAAATAGCCCAGGGTGAATACATCGCCAAGATGGACGACGATGATTTTTATTTTGAGAACTACCTTTCAGATATGTTGATTCCTTTTACCTTCGGTGACTACGGTCTGGTAGGTAAAAAAGAGCTCTATATGTACCTTTCAGGCTCGGATAAGCTGATTAAACGCTTCCCAGGTATGAAGCATCGTGAAGTAGACTTTGTGGCAGGCGCTACTTTCGTTTTCAAGGCAGATGTCTTCCACAAGTATAAGTTCAATTCGTTAAATCGCGGTGAGGATAGCGACTTTATAAAGAGGCTTAAAGCAGATGGCGTGAAGATTTATGCTGCCGATCCGTTTAACTTCATAGTTTGGCGCGGCGATGTCTCGGCCCATACTTGGGATGCCACAGATGAGTATTTTCTTTCGGGGAAACAAACTCAAGTGGTGACGAGTGGCTTAGAAGACCGTTTTTGTCGTTTCTAGCTGTATTGCTTCTTGTTTATTAGATTTCTTAGTGTCTGATTTATAAAATTTTTGAGGTTTTTTATGTCTGACTTTAATGACTTTTCTTTGATAAGTGGTGTTTTCAAAGATGGCGAGTATGAAATAAAATTTAGTTATCACCCTGGAGTGACGTCGGAAAAATTAATTGTTTTTTTTCCAGGTGCCTATGATAGAACTAAAGGGACTGTTCAGTATCAGCGGCATTCTTGGGTGGTTGACTACGTTGAAAATTCTCATTGTTTAGTGGTTGATGATCCTACAATAAATGAAAATAATGATTTAAAGATTGGTTGGTTTCAAGGGTGGCCTGGTATTGATCTTTTTGACGGCTTAAGAAAGTTGGTTTTAAGTATCTGTGATGAAATTGGAGTAGATGAAAAAAATATAGTGTTCTTTGGGTCGTCTGCAGGTGGTTTTGTTAGTTTGAAAATGACTGAGCTTTTTACTGACAGCACTTCAATAGCGATAAACCCACAGATTTATCTCAATCGATTTTATAAGTCAGGCTATGAAGCCATGATGGATTATTCTTATAAAACTAGAAAATTAGATGCTCGTATTTCTTCTAAGATAACCTATTCTCCTGATTTTTTTGATCGTCAAGGAAAAGTTTACATTTTTCAAAATTTGTCTGATGAATATCATGTGGCGAACCATATTGGTGTGCTGTTGAATGGAATTTCGGACGATGCCGGAGTCAGTGAGTTTCAAATAAAAGAGTTTTGTAATGTTCCTAAGAGTAACTCTTTTTTAAATGTGGTTTATTATGAGGATGTCATTAAAAAACACAATCCACCGTCGAGGGAAGATACCAGGGATATTATAAATTCCATCTGTTTCTCCTGAAATTTATTTTTCTTTTCCTAATGGTGCCGAGTATGAAAAATGGACCCTTTACTGTAGTTTCTGGCATGCCGAGGAGCGGGACTCGTCAGTTTGCGGATTACTTGAATGCTACGAAAGAATTTGCTATCCAAGGTGAGGTTCATCCCTCGATTTATGCAGGAATAAAATCAATAATGATTTCCTCTGAGAGTGTGTATTCACGCCATCAGGATGTTTTTGCCAGCTTTAGGGCTAAGAAAAAACAGACTATTTTCAATCTTTTTTCGGGGCTTTCTAAGTCAGAAGCTGTACCTGACGTTGGTGGGTTAGTTGGGTTCAAGAGCCCTAATGCCGAGCTTCATCATCACGATATAAAAGATATAGCGCTTGAGAGCTATGGGTCTATACATTACTTTTACTGTATAAGGAATGCTAGGGCATGCCTATCTTCTTTACGATCTGCTCCATGGTATGGTGGCTCGGCTAGTTATTTTTTGAACACTTATTCACAAAGCCTAGAAGCTGCGATAAAGATAAATGAGGAGAGAAGGTGTCGGGTCAGTGTTCTTCACTTAGATGATTTTATTTCTAGCGAGAGAAAGGGGGAATGGATTAGAAAATACCTTTTGTCACCAGCTTCCTGTTCTCCTAGTGATAAAGAATTGATGGACATAATTTCTGTTGAAAATCGTAATTCAACCAAGAATAGATTTGGCAAGGTCAGAAAGAAAAATGAGCTAACTGCCAATGATGAAAATGTGTTTTTTTCAAGAAGTAGTGAAGTCAACTCTATAATATCAAAATTCAATGATGTTTTTGAGATGAGTTTAGAACTTTTGTGAGTACATAAGATTGGGTCGGTAATTGTCCAGGAATCTTTCGCCTTTGAGGTAAATCAGACTGCTTTTGTTTTGGTTCCTGGGTTCAAGTAATAAGTGCAGCACCTGCGGTTCCTGAATTCAACTAATAAGTGCAGCACCTGCGGTTTCTAGTGC
>NZ_JABUZE010000081.1:0-6435 GCF_014897805.1 Halomonas sp. 3F2F | reverse complement strand
CAGCCGCTTTCTTTTATACCCTGTGAGAAATCCGGGCTAGTGGTCATCAAAGGGGATCAGATGATGGCACTCGTCCACGAGCTCTACAGGAGGGCTGCGGATGAGGCCTGAACAGAAATCCCAGCTCCTACTGGGCGTCACACGGTCAAAGGCCAAAATGCTCGAGTACAGTGTTCCTGAAGAGCATCACATCAAGATCACTCAAGATCCGGCCAAGCTCTTCACTATCTCGATTGGTTTGCTGGGCGACCTTGCCGCTACTATCAACCGGAAAGAGCCAGACCCCGATTCCCTCTTGGAGCTGAGAACCAATCTGCTGTTTTCCGCCCGCTTTTTCGACTCCTATCTCCAGTCAAAGCTGAACGAGACACTTGATCCATACCTCGTGCTTCTGGGCTCCGCCTCCTATTACCTGTGCGATCTTCCCGGAAGCTCGTCGGTATTGGCGAAGCGTATCGATGGCGACTGCCCGGATTTGGATGGCGATGGTTTGGAAGACCTGTTGCTCTGGTTGCTGCAGGCCGATCTGGAAACCTATTTTGGTGGATCTGAGGCGCCGTTCGGCGCATTCATCGACGGGATTTCAAAGTGGATTCTCCAGTTTTTCGAGGACGGGAACGGCGAAGAAAAACTCATCGATTTGGCCACGAAGCTGCGGGACGCCGTCTACGAATTCGGCACGCCCAGGCAGCTTCTGTTTGGTGATGTTATCGCGGCCGTTCTGAGGAAAAAGCTGGAGAATTCCGCCTGGAAGGCTTTGCCATTATATTCCGGGTTACCCCGCGACAAATGGCTCCATGCGCTGCAAAAGGATTCGTTCATCAAGGAGCTCTGGCCTGCACAACACCTTTTGGGTCAGGCGGATGTTCTCAAAGGCGAGTCTGCTATCGTTCAAATGCCCACCAGCGCTGGCAAAACGAAGGCAACGGAGCTGATCCTTCGAAGCGCGTTCCTGGCTGAGCGCGTTTCACTGGCCATCATCATCGCCCCGTTCCGGGCGCTTTGCCATGAGATCAAGAACGGACTCGTCGAGGCGTTCTACAACGAAACCACCAAGGTGGATGAATTATCCGATGCCCTACAGACCGACTTCGAGATTGCCGAACTTCTGGGGCACCAGCAGATCCTGGTTGTAACCCCCGAGAAGCTGCTCTACGTCCTTCGGCATTCTCCGGAACTGGCTGCCCACGTTGGCCTGCTGGTTTTTGATGAAGGCCATCAGTTCGACAGCGGCACACGAGGCATCACATACGAGCTGCTCTTGACGTCGCTGCGTTCCATGATTCCTGAAGGTACCCAGAAGGTGCTGATCTCTGCGGTCATCAGCAACGCTGAGGCTGTTGGAGAATGGCTGAACGGGGACCCCAAAACTGTTGATGGGCAAAATTTACTGCCAACACATCGCAGCGTTGCGTTTGCCAGCTTCATTGACCTGAAGGGGGCCGCAATTAGAACCGGATGGATGAAATATGTGAATCCTGAAAGTCCTGAAGATCTCGAATATTTTGTGCCACAAGTCATTGATAAGATTAAGCTCGAAAGGAAAAAAGGCGAGTCACTAACCAAACCAAAATATTTCCCCAATCCTACGGAGGGGAAAGAAATAGCAATATTTCTTGGACTGAAACTTGTTTCAAAAGGAGCGGTAGCAATCTTTTGTGGAAGAAAGGACACTGCATCTGGTCTTTGTGAACTGGCTGCAGAACGCTTCTCGAGAAAGCTGCCTCTGGCTGCTCCTTCGGACTTTTCTGACCAGGACGAAACTTCAAGACTGATTTACCTTATCAACACGAATCTTGGATCAGACAGTCCATCTGCAATTAGTGCTCGGATAGGCATTTTCTCCCATCATGGAAATACGCCTCATGGAATACGACTGGCAGTTGAACACGCGATGCGCTTTGAGAGCATTCGATTTGTCATATGCACGTCAACCCTGGCACAAGGGGTCAATCTTCCTATCAGGTATCTTATAGTAACCAGTGTTTACCAAGGACTAGAACGAATTAAAGTTCGTGATTTCCACAACCTTATGGGACGCGCTGGTCGTGCGGGGATGCATACCGAAGGCAGTGTATTATTTGCAGATCCTGTGGTATTCGACAAAAAGAAATCCCGTGATGAAAAGTGGCGATGGAATCAGGTTAAAGAACTATTAGAACCTAGCAATTCCGAGCCATGTGTAAGCA
This sequence comes from Halomonas sp. 3F2F, assembly GCF_014897805.1. Classification (NCBI taxonomy): domain Bacteria; kingdom Pseudomonadati; phylum Pseudomonadota; class Gammaproteobacteria; order Oceanospirillales; family Halomonadaceae; genus Halomonas; species Halomonas sp. 3F2F. The sequence goes on along the minus strand of NZ_JABUZE010000081.1, from coordinate 4,246 downwards.
ATCTCCTATCCATCTTCGACCCTATCAAAAGCAATGACGAGAAATACACCATCACAATGGAGGCTCTGGATTTTGCCAAGGCCTATATCAACGATCCTGATGAAGTCGCCGAACTGTCTGCCGGGATAGCTGAACAACATGGAGACAAAAATTTCTCAAGAGATGGTGTCGAGCGGCAAGTCGCCTGGAGAGTCAGCCTCATCTGTGCCGTCGAGAGCTTCCTGCTATCTCATTGGGGTGAATCTGAAGATGGTCTTTCGGAAGCGGATGTGACCCGCCTGGCCGAAGGAACGCTGGCTTTCTTTCTGGCTGATGATCAAAAAAAGAAGCATATCCGCGAGTTGTTTCATCTTCTTGCAGGAAACATCTCTGCAAATATCACTGACCCGGCTCGCCGTAAAATCTATGGCCGGACGCTTTACGGTATTCAAGATGCCCAAGCCATTGAGGGATGGGTCCATAACAACGCCAACAGTCTGCTTTCGATTGTTGATGAAACAGACGCGCTCGATCTAATCTGGCCATTGCTTACCCGGCATATCAACAGCGGCGTATTCACCAAGTTCGATAAGCCGGAGGTGCTAAATGAAATCGCGCATGGATGGATCAGTGGAAAGTCCTTCAGCGATCTCCTGAAAATCATCCGTAAGCGGAAAGCCAAGATGATATGGGGCACCCGCCGGAGGGAGTTCAAAATCGATCATGTCGTCGATGTCTGCGAAGGGGCGCTTGCTTATGACGGAGCGCTCGTTGTAGGCGCTGTGTGTGAGTTCATCGAAACCCTCGACCAAGATGGCACTGGAGACCTGACCAATCGCCTGCAGCTTTTTCAAAAGCGCTTAAAATATGGTCTGCCGACCGATACCACCATTGCCCTTTACGAGCTTGGTTTTTCGGACCGCGTCATCGCTCAGGATCTCTCCACATCCTTGAGCCTGGATGCGACCCAGAAGAAGAATCTCGTGAAGGCACTGAAAAAAGATCGGGACGGAGCCAAGGCGGTGATGGAGAAATTCCCAAGCTACTTCCAGGAACGGATGAATGAGATCATGGGCTAAAAGCGTTACAGCTTCAATTTCCTACAGGAGTAGGATTTGGATACTTTCAAAAATTTCCTGGGGTTAGCTCTTTTAATAGCCTCAATTTTCGTCTTTGGCCTCAAAGGGATGAGCGTCGAAATGGGGATTGCTGTCTCTGGAAGCTGTGTTTTTCTGGCATTCGCCAATTTAGATCAGTTTGCAGAGTTCAAAGGTGCCGGTTTTGAAGCAAAGCTCAAGCAGGCAGTTACTGAAGCAAACGCCACTATTGAAAACTTAAAGTCAGTGGCCGCTCCGTTACTTATCACTACGATTGATCTTCTAGCTAAAGAAGGACGATGGGGTGGCGGTGGAAAGACAAACAATCACGATGCCCTGTTTGATAAGTTGGTTTCTCTACAAGACTAAATTGGTATCTCTGATCAGGATCTTGAGATAGCGAAGGCTCAATATCTCAATATCCACGCTTGGGGCAAGGTGTCGGACTTGGTTAGTTCTGTTGAGCGCAGTGGAAGAGAGCGATTTAGTGTGGAAGTTAAGGATCAACTGGGGAGCCATAGCTATGATGCCCTGCCGGATCTGGAACGGCTTTTAAAATTGATTGACGAAGATTCCTTATCGTCATCAGAGCTTGAAAAGTTGAATGAAATTAAAGAGTTTTACCGACGAAGCAAGCTCTAAAAAATAGTTCCAGTTCGTTCCGGGCCTGACGGCCCTCCACCGGACGGCCCTTTTCTCCGCTTCGCTGCAAAAAAGGTCGCCGCTGAACAAAAGCGTTATATCAGCACTACCTCAAAGACCGCTCCTGGCCGGGCAACGACGACCTGAAATAGGCCGTCGTTTATCCTTATCAAACCTCTGTCTGTTCTGCCATTTCCAACGCATCATCTACCTCTATTCCTAGATACCTGACGGTGCTTTCCAGCTTTGTGTGACCCAGGAGCAGTTGCACTGCCCTAAGGTTTTTCGTGCGACGGTATATCAGCGAAGCTTTTGTACGACGCATCGTGTGCGTGCCATACATTGAAGCATCTAAACCTATTTCGGTGACCCAGGCTTTCACGATACGGGCATATTGGCGCGTGGAGAGATGCTTTGCGCTATTGATTCGGCTGGGAAATAAGAAATCTTCGCTTCTGAGTTGAGCCAGCTGTATCCAGTCCTCAATAGCGTTACGGGTTTGCTCGGTTATTTCGAACTGGACAGGTCGATGCGTTTTTTGCTGCATTACGATGGCACGTGGTGATATGCACGTACCATGGGCTATATCCCGAACTCGTAAATTGACAAGGTCGCAGCCACGTAACTTGCTATCAATGGCTAAATTGAAGAGGGCAAGGTCTCTCGTCTTTTTGGCAAGCTGTAGGCGCACACGTATGGCCCAGATATCTCGAAGGCGCAGAGGCGCCTTCTGCCCAACCAACTTGCCTTTATTCCAAGGTGTAAATGAGATTTCAGTCGGAAAGTTCATAGCATGATCCTCCATCAGGTGGAGGTCAAAGAATGGCTCAATTCACGCTCGTCATGTGCTAAGGTTAATTCATGGTCAGGGCTCGACCCTGAGCGGACGTACCGGCAGAAGAGGCATGTTGATTCAGCCGGGATGTCCTCGGTGGCACCCGTGTTCGAGAGGATTATTCTTGAGATTACATCTAAGCAACTTGGACGAACTGATTCAAAATGTTTGTAACGTCCACGCGAAAAATTATCTAAACGACCCCATTGCTGCATACCGAACAGGGGCATATCGAGTATCCATGATCGCAACATGGATTGCCGTGTGCGTAGATATAATCGAGAAGATACTAGAGCTTAGCCTTAGTGAAGACCCTGCGGCAAAAAAATGGGCGCTTCACAGCTAGGAAAGAGGTTTGGGTATGGATTTTTTAGCTATTTTTTTAATTGTGGGCTGGTCCTTGGTTTTTGCTCTTCTCTTTTTTTTCTGGAGTACTATTTTTCCACGAGAAAAAAAAGATTTCCAAAGAGACGGAAAAGCTAACCATGAGTCTGGAGGAGATGCTTGCCAGACGTCGCAAAATGAATCTGAGCAAGCACTGAATCTGGCCGAGCCACCCGAATCGGCCGCACCAGCTAAGTTGGCTGAGCCAGCTGGCCCAATCAAGCCAGTAGAGCCAGCCGAGCCGGCCGCACCAGCCAAGTTGGCCGAGCCAACCGTCTCAACCGAGCCAGCCGCATCAGCTAAGCCCGCTGCATCAGCTGAGCCAGCCAAGCCGACCGCTACAGCCGAGCCAGGCATGCCAATCAGGCCGACTGCGTCAGCTAGTCCGGCTTCCATGAAAGATCTGGTGAAAGTCCTTAAATCGCAGTCTCAGTACGAAGAGTTTGACGCGATCAAGATTGCTCTGGCGTCGCCGGACATGATTCGCTCTTGGTCCTTCGGCGAGGTGAAAAAGCCTGAGACCATCAACTACCGTACCTTCAAGCCGGAGCGGGATGGTCTGTTCTGCGCCAAGATTTTCGGCCCGGTGAAAGACTACGAGTGTTTGTGCGGCAAATATAAGCGCATGAAACACCGCGGTATTATCTGCGAAAAGTGTGGCGTTGAAGTGACCAAGGCCGCCGTGCGCCGCGAGCGCATGGGCCACATCGAGCTGGCCTCGCCGGTCGCACACATCTGGTTTTTGAAATCACTGCCGTCGCGTATCGGTATGTTCCTCGATATGACCCTGCGTGATATCGAACGTGTATTGTATTTTGAAAGTTTCGTTGTCGTTAATCCTGGAAATACAGGGCTTGAACGTGGTCAGCTGCTCAACGATGAGCAGTATTTCGAAGCGCTGGAAGAGTTCGGTGACGACTTCGACGCCCGTATGGGTGCCGAAGCGGTTCAGGAACTGCTGAAAGATATCGATCTGGAAGAAGAGATTGATCTCCTGCGCGAAGAGATTCCGCAGACTAACTCTGAAATTAAGATCAAGAAGCTCTCCAAGCGCTTGAAGCTGCTGGAAGCCTTCTACCACTCTGGCAATGCGCCGGCGTGGATGGTGATGGAAGTGCTGCCCGTGCTGCCTCCGGACCTGCGTCCGCTGGTACCGCTGGATGGCGGCCGCTTCGCGACCTCCGATCTTAACGAGCTTTACCACCATGTGGTGAATTGTAACAACCGTCTCAAAAGACTGCTTGAATTAAATGCGCCAGATATAATGTAAGCGCCATTAAACCGACCCACTTGCCCTAACCGTATTGAG
>NZ_JABUZE010000080.1:0-1782 GCF_014897805.1 Halomonas sp. 3F2F | reverse complement strand
CGTGAAAACGGCCTGACCCGCATCGGTTGTTGGGACCATGCCCGGCGCAAGTTCGTGGACGCCTCCCGGGCCGCGCCGGCCAAGGGCAAAAAAGGCCAGCCCTCGAAAGCCGATGTGGCCCTCAGCCATATCCGTAAACTGTACGCCGTCGAGAAAGCCGCCAACGAACTGAGTGACGCCGAGCGCTATCGGGTGCGCCAGGAAAAAAGCCTGCCGCTGCTGAACGCCTTCAAGGCCTGGCTGGAGAAAAACGCCAGTAAGGTGCTGAAAGGCTCGCTCACCCGCAAGGCCATGGACTACACCCTGAACCAGTGGGATACCCTGGTTGGCTACTGCGAACGCGGCGACCTGAAGATCAGTAATGCCGGTGCCGAAAATGCCATCCGCCCGTTCGCTCTGGGACGAAAGGCCTGGTTGTTCGCAGATACCTCGCAGGGCGCGAACGCCAGCGCCACCTGCTACTCGCTGATCGAAACGGCCAAAGCCAACGGGCTGGAGCCGTCGGCTTACATCCATCATGTGCTGACGCACATTGCCGATGCAGTGACCCTCGAACAACTCGAAACACTCTTGCCCTGGAATGCGGAGCTGCCTGCTTCAAAAAAAGTGGCTCAATACGGTTAGGGCAAGTGGGTCGGTTTAACGGCGCTTACGTTTTCTTCGCCACACTCTCCTTATTTCGCTCATACTCATCAATAACCAGGTCAGCCAAGACTAATTTTACGCTGTTCGAACTCACCAGCTCCTCTAGTGCAGACACAAGAGGGAGATCACTTCTTTTCGTAGAAACATCTAGCAAAACACATGTATCGAGAAAGATGTAATTCATATGATCCTTATTCTCCCTTGTCATTGGTTCTGGCTCAAGTTAACGCCCGCATAAAGCGCGCGGGGTACGAGCGTCGGCTTCGATGCATTTTTTAGCCAATTTGATTCTCGGAATTCCAAAACCCATTCCGCTCCCCGGCTGGGACAAACCAAAGGAGTTAGCACCATGTTCTATGTCATGAGCGTAACCGAGACGGTCGTAACCCACGCCCGCACCCCGAAGACCTACCAATCCGCCGAGGTGGTGTCCGGCCACAAGGCTGATCATGCCGCTACCGACGCAGCGCACCGCTTGAATCGTCAGGCCGAGACGCTGGAGGCGTTCGTGGTGGTCGAGAACGAGAACAAGCTAGATAAGGGCGAGCGTTACCCGCAAGTTCTGGCGGCTGCCCTGGAGCAACGCCAGGAGTCGGAAGCTGTGGCGCTGCTGGTAGCGATCTGGGAGCCGGGACTGTACAACCCCGAGCGCGCAGCTCATGCCGAGGCTCAGGGCGACCGGGTAGAGCGTCACGCTGGGCGCCTAGCGGCGCTGGGCTTGTCCTTCGATGAGCTGGTGGAGCGCTATGGTGCCCAGGCCCGATCCGAGATCGAGCGTGTCGAGGCCGAGCGCCAAGAGCGCGCCGAAGCGGCGGCTCGCCGGGAGGCAGCGGCCAGCGAAATCACCGAGGCCGCCCAGGAACACACCTACTCGTTCCCGGCCGTGCGCGGCATCCAGGCGGGCAAGGAATACTACATAGCCCAAATTCCCTATGGGGTTCTGGTCAAGCTGTTCGTCTTCGATGAAGAGGACGTGCCGCCCGAGCTGCGCGCCCAGCGCAGCCTCAACGAGAAGCGTGCCCGCGACATTGGCCAGTACCTTTTTTGGCGTTTTCCTGGTGATGATTTTAGGTATCTATTTTGGTGCCTTTACGCCGTAAGCGTTCATTCCAGGACGTAGTTGACTTACTTCACGTT
>NZ_JABUZE010000078.1:0-1099 GCF_014897805.1 Halomonas sp. 3F2F | reverse complement strand
TGGTGTGAGAGGACAGGGGAGGCGACTCCCCTTCCTACTCGATTCTGCTTGCCTAGTTTTTCCCTTCTCAGTTTTTTATATCTCAACTTTTTGTCCACCAATATTTTCGGCACACTCCATGAAACAGTATGGCAAGCTGGCGTTGAGAAACGCGCTCTCGTCATGATGAGCACTAGCGGTGCTGGCGCGTGTTGCTTGTTTTCGTGCTGTACCTGCCCGCTGTGGCATGTTGTGATATCTTAAGAATTATTAAAGCTTTATGTAGTAGCTGATTGCATTGATGTGTCAATTAATTAGTAGATGCAGACATGGGTATTTGCCCGCTGACATAGCCCAAAATGAGAGAAATTCGTTAGGCTGGGATATTAGATAGTGATGGGTAGCAACTATTTGATTTTAATTAAAAATTTTGAATGGTGAGCAATGTCCAAAACTTGGCTACTAACTGGAATGACAGACGAGGCGTGCGGACAAGTAAGCCCCGAAATAGAGAGGGCTCGCCGTGAGTTGAAGCAAACAGGGACGGATACCGACTAGCACAACGGGTTGTGGATAGATGGTTCCAGGGAGGTAGGGATTGTGGGGGACAGGGATAATGGAAGAAGCAGTTAAAGAGGCTTTCAGGTAAATCATGAAAATGGCTCTCCTATTTTTCGGGGTAGCTATTTTGTTTATTTGAATCGAGAGTAAACTGTTAAAAAATGGAAAAATAAAAATGAAAATTCCTGAGTTCACATTTTGGCCTTACATGATTGTAGCTATGGGGGGGAGCTATATTGCTTTCATGGTGGTAGGCGAGTTTGTATCCAATAACTTCGAATCTGTAATAGGGGTTTCTGGTTTTTTAATCGCAGGTAGTTGGAGTTTTTTAACTATTGAAACAAATAAGGAAATCAGAATAAGGGATGAGGTTTTAGGATTTATAAATGGGTATGAGCAAGCAATATTAGAATATGTTGAGGCATGTAATGATTTTGTGAATAGTGTTCATAATAGTTTTTTCTTCTACAGAAGAAGAGAATTTTATATGAATAAAGTTGGCGAAATATCTTTAGGGAAACGCTGATCAATTTGTATCTGGGCAACTGAAGCGCTCAAT
>NZ_JABUZE010000077.1:0-1505 GCF_014897805.1 Halomonas sp. 3F2F | reverse complement strand
AATTACGGAAAAAGTAACTCGATAACTTTTGCATAACCACTTATGAGCCACAGCTTTTACAGCGAATTACTATGTTTTGTATATTTTCCCTCGGCATTCCCACAACCAAATGCGACTTACAACTACCACATACTAATGCCAATCCCACTTGGCAACCCGTAAATACGACTGTGCCTTCTCCGTTATAGATAAAAACCGATCTTGTATTAGGGTCTGGCTCGGGTATAACCTTTAAGGTATTAGTCTGTGTAATCTTCGGGACTTCAGGCTTCTTTACTTTTGGTCCATGACATTCTTTAAAAAGTAAACCTGAATCACAAGGACATGGTTCGTTTGGATCAATCTTGGCCATGTTTACTCTCTCACAACCGACATAGGTAGCTCTGAATCAATGTATCTCCCAAGATCAGGCACGTTTAGCTTCATTCGAGTAAGCATGATAAGAAGGTATGTAAAAAATCGTCCAAAAGTTCGATCTTCGGCGCCTTCCTTAATTATGCGAAGTAGCACTTCATCTTGTTCTTCCGAGTTTGAGCTACGCTTGTGTGCCGTCAGAACCAAATTGACAAATTCATCAGTATCAATCAATAGGTGCTTTTCGCCCTTTGTAAGGTTAACGCTTTCATAGCGAAGCAGGCCCTTTCCGAGAACGCACACTAGATTGCAAAAAAAATTAACATCGTAAACAGCGTGAGAATGAGCCATCCAATTATTCTTTAAAGAATCTAGTGAGTTCCCGGATAACTGAAACCCAAAGACAATACCGAACGGCCTGGAAGCTCTATGCACTGTTGCATATTCTCGAGTTTCTATTACACCTAAATCTCTTGGTGCTAGTTTTTTAAAAGATGTAATTTTACCAGCAGCATCGTCAAATTCAGCCTTCGACAGAGACGACTTTACTTCTATTATTCCATAAACACCCTCAATGGGAAGTATCGACGTTTTTCCAGCATACAGTACAGGGCAATTTACCGCGTCATAAATTATGATATCAATGGCATGTGAGCGTGAGCCTTCTTTTGTAATTACTTCACCTTTAGTCACACCATACCTTTTGGGTAAGTGCTTCTTAAGGAAGTCCATTAGAAACTCTTCTCTATTTTCACCTTTATCTCCGCTATGGTTTATAAAGCCAGATTCTTTGAATCTAGCTAACATAGTTGTTTCTATCGAAGAAAATAATTCATTCAAATCCATGCGATGATCTCATTGAAATTTAACGCCGCCATAAACGGCGCGAGCTTGCGAGCGTCCGGCGACCGTAGGGAGCGAATTTGATGGCTTTGTTAAGCCTATATATTTGAGAAACATGCATTAATGAACAATCGCGCAAATGGTGTTATTTCTATCGTTCCACGCTTAAATTTAACTTCTTGATCTTGAAGCTTGTTCTCTAGCTGAGAGTAGGTTTCTTTAGCATGGTTTTCCAGAGGTTCATATATATTCTCACCTCCCATATAAGTGAATCCGCATAAGTTATGGTGTATAAAGCGAGGCTTATA
>NZ_JABUZE010000088.1:0-75917 GCF_014897805.1 Halomonas sp. 3F2F | reverse complement strand
TTCAGCCGCTTTCTTTTATACCCTGTGAGAAATCCGGGCTAGTGACAACATCTATAACGCAAAAAAACCCAGCCCCCGATACTGTCTAGCATCAAAAGACTGGGCTTGCTCGCTTTGGGTACTTAAAAGCGTTTTGCTATAACTCTCTTACCCAGACGTTTCGAAAGCTGACGTCCGCATCGTGATCTTGCAGGTAAATGGGGGCGCAGCCGTGGGCTTCTTCGTAATTGGGTTCGCCAATCCACTCGGTGGTGCCTTGCACTTCAGCATGGTGCTGAACCACGACACCGTTATGCAGCACGGTGATGTAGGCAGGCGATTCAAGGGCGCCTTCACCATCAAAACGCGGTGCAGTGTAGAGGATATTATAGCTCTGCCACTCACCGGGCTGGCGCGATGCATTGACGAGTGGGATATGCTGTTTATAGATGGAAGCCGCCTGGCCGTTGGGATAGGTCGGGTTATCGTAGGAATCCAGCACCTGAACTTCATAACGCTCCTGCAGGAAGACGCCGCTATTGCCACGATCTTGGCCATCCATGCCATCGATATCGGCCGGTGATCGCCACTCCAAGTAGAGCTGCACGTCGCAGAAATCCTGACGTGTGCGTATACCGCCCGCGCCGCGATTCACCGTCATCACGCCGTCTTCCACGTGCCATTCAGCCTGCCCGCCCTCTTCGGCTTCCCACGCGCCTAAATCGGTGCCATCGAATAGCACGATGGCATCGGAGGGAACGCCTGTATCAGGCACTGAAACCGAAGGGGGCACAGGCTCCCAGACTTCAGTTTTGGCGGATTGCTGTTCGGGTGTCAGCGCCTCGTTCGAGGCACTTTCCTGTGCCACGCTGTCGAATGCCAGCAGACTGCCGCAGGTCAATAGGCAAAGTGTCTGAGCACAGGAACGCAACTTTAGTCCACGTATGTGTTGAGTCGTCATAGATGCTTTCCTTTCCATTATGTGGCCCATGCAGGTTCGCCGTTGTATGGCGCGCAGCCCTCGTAGCGGCCTGGCACCGCTTCGTAACGCAAGACTTCCGTCGCGCCAACTTCTGAGGTGAAGAAGCCGAACAGCGTTAACTGCTTCATCATGGTGAAGTAGTGTGGAAGCGCTTCATCGCTATTCGCGTGCTCCTGTGATGACTGGGTTTCCGCCGTTTGATTTTGCGCGGTCTGGGTCTCTGCAGTCAGTGCTTCAGCAGGGGTTGGCTGCTCTCTGCTAGCATGTTGCTGGGCGTGCGCCATCGCTTCGCGATCCAACTCGGTTATAAGCGCTAATCGCTGCTCGCCATTTAACGCCATAAAATCGCGCCCATAAGCAGCCCGGCTGCGCGCTTCAAGTTGGGCTAAACCAAAATAAAACACCTCTCTTTCTGAGGGCGTATAGCAGTCGCTGACGAACAGGGCCATAAACTCCCCGACACCAGCATCTTTGGCGCCTGGGGTATCGGTTCTGGGCAGAATGGTTTCGGCAAGTTCGTCCAGTCGCTCTACATCGCGGCTGCTAAAGGGATGGTTTGACTGGCCAGCATCGCTAAAGGCAAATAGGGATTTACCTCCAATCATCGCGGTACCGGTCGTCAGGGCGATCATTTTGAGTAATTCGCGACGATTCATGACAAATTCCCCCGCTTGAGCTCTTCCACGGCATAGTCCACCGCCCGAGCGGTAAGCGCCATATAGGTCAGAGAAGGGTTCACGCAAGAGGATGACGTCATGCAGGCGCCATCGGTAACGAAAACGTTGGGCGCATCCCATACTTGGTTATGGCTATTCAGCACTGACGTTTTCGGGTCACGGCCCATACGTGCAGTGCCCATTTCATGGATCCCCATGCCCGGCGCGTAATCGCCTACCTCGCCTTTGACGTTCTTCACGCCCGCGGCCTCAAGTAAATCGACCGCATCTTGAACCATGTCCCGACGCATATCGCGCTCGTTTTGCTTGAGTTCAACGTCGATCGATAGCACCGGCAGCCCCCATTTATCGCGAACGCTGTGGTCAAGGGAGATGCGGTTATCGTGATCGGGCAGCATTTCGCCGAAGCCTGTCATACCGATCGTCCAACCGCCTGGCTGGCTAAGTGCTTGCTTTAAATCAGTGCCGATATTGAGCTCAGCAATTTCGCGATCCCAGCCCTCGCGGCTCGCCGCTCCTTGATAACCAAACCCGCGCACGTAGCTTCGCTGCTCATCGCCTACGTTGCGAAAGCGCGGAATGTAAAAGCCCGCAGGACGACGTCCGAAGTAGTATTTGTCGAGATAGCCTTCCACTTCGCCACTGGCACCGCAGCGGAAGTGGTGATCCATCACGTTGTGACCCAGTTCGCCACTGCTACTGCCCAAGCCCCCTTCCCAGACATCGGTAGCGGAGTTCATCAAAATCCAGGTAGTGTTGAACGTAGACGCATTGAGGAAGATGACATCAGCGGTGTACTCATGGACTTCATGGGTCTCAGCGTCAATCACCTCAACGCCCCGCGCCCGCTGGCGGTCTTTGTCATACAGCACCTGGCTGACAATCGAGAATGGCCGCAGGGTCAAGTTGCCAGTAGCCACTGCAGCCGGCAAAGTAGCTGATTGGGTACTGAAATAGGCGCCAAAAGGACAACCCAGCCAGCACTTATTGCGGTATTGGCAGTTGACGCGATTTTGTTCCGGCTTTGGCTGGGTAATATTGGCCACCCGGCTGTGGATAAGATGGCGCTGCCCACCAAAGGCCTCATTAATACGCTTGGCGGCATCTTTTTCCACACAGTTAAGCGGTATCGGCGGCAGAAACTCACCATCGGGAAGAATATCTAGCCCTTCCTGGGTGCCTGCAATACCGGCAAAGCGCTCTACATAGTCATACCACGGGGCGATATCTTCATAGCGAATCGGCCAGTCGATGGCGATGCCTTCACGCTGGTTGGCCTCGAAGTCCATGGGGCTGAGCCGATAGCTTTGCCGACCCCAAAGCAATGAGCGCCCCCCTACGTGATAGCCGCGAAACCAGTCAAAGCGCTTCTCTTCTACGTAGGGATTGGCCTGCTCATCCGCCCACATGCCCATGGTGGCTTCATTAAGGGGGTAGTCGCGCTTGAGCACGGGGTGTTTAGCGATCATCTCCTGGGTCGGCTCATTGCGGTGGGGATAATCCCACGCCTCTTTATTGGCATTGTGGTAATCCTTCACGTGCTCAATATTGCGCCCACGCTCAAGCAGTAAAACCTTCAAGCCTTTTTCAGTGAGCTCTTTAGCGGCCCAGCCACCGCTAATGCCTGAGCCAACCACGATGGCATCGTAGTGATTATCTGGCATGGTCATTTTCCTTATTGTGTTGTTGTTCGCGCCGAATCACACATCGCAGCGCTGAATAGCCGCTTGTAGTGATTCTATTTTTGCCTGTTGGCTAGTACGGTCAGGGAGAAATTCTTGGGCGATATAGCCCTGAAAGCCGGTATCTCGAATAGCGCGGCAAATTGCGGGGTAGTTAAGTTCTTGGGTGTCGTCTATTTCATGGCGCCCGGGCACACCAGCAGTATGGTAATGGCCGAAAAAGCGATGGTTTTCACGGATAGTGCGAATAACATCGCCTTCACTAATCTGCATGTGATAGATGTCATAGAGCAGTTTGAAGTTGGGCGAATCGAGGCGACGGCAAAGCTCGATCCCCCATGCAGAGTTGTCGCAAAGGTAATCAGGGTGGTCGATTTTGCTGTTGAACAGCTCCATCTGTAGCACCACGCCTTTTGCCTCTGCCTGGGCAAGAATCTGCTTTAGTCCCGTTTCGGCATTTTGCAAACCCTGTTCAGGGTTCATACCTCGGGCATTGCCGCTAAAACAGATGAGATTGGTGTAACCCGCTTGGCTGACCAGATCGATATGTTGAAGGTATCGCTCAATCAGCGCTGAGTGAAAGCGGGTATCGCCCCAGCCATCTTCAAGACTCAACTCAGCGCCATTACACATGGAGGAGTCGAGTCCATACCGCTGAAGCACAGGCCACTCTTCTGGCCCCACCAAATCAATCGCCGTAATGCCCAGCTCGGTTGAAAGCTGGCAAAGCTCTTCCAGAGACAGAAAATCAAATGTCCAACGGGCGACCGAATGATGAATATTGCCTTTTAGTGCCTGCTGAGCAGGCGCATCGTCAGCTAGGGCTCGAGATCCAAGCTGAGGTAGCGCCGCCAGACCAATAGCACCGGTAACGCTGTGGCGCAGCAGGCTACGCCGATCAAGAAGGTAGCGCTTCATAAAGTATCCTCGCGTTCGTCACCTAAATGAGATGGCCTAGGCGTGCATTACTCTTCTCGAAGCGCTGTCAGTTTTTCCTGCAAGAAGCTGTTGCCCTCGGTAATCACCGCTTCTGCGTCGAGTGGCATATCGTGTTCGATGATGTACCACTCAACATCAGCGGCCTCGGTGGCGGGCAAGATGGCATCCCAATCCAGTACACCTTCCCCGAGTGTCGCGAAACCGCCCTCTTCTTCAGCGGTGCCTTCTGGAGCATTATCTTTGGCGTGAACGGCAAACAGTTGCCCATCGAAGCGCGAGACATACTCAACCGGGTCAAACCCGCCACGTGCCACCCAGGCGATATCCAACTCTGCCAGCAGATCAGATCCAGCCGCATCAAACAGATGCTCTAACGCGGTTTTACCGTCATACACTTCCATCTCGAAATCATGGTTGTGGTACGCCAACCGGAAACCTTCGGTATCGAGCTCAGCGGCAATCTCACCTAACTCTTCACCCAGCGCCTGCCAGCCCTCGACATCGCTAGGCCGTGCATCCTCGGCTAGATAAGGCACTGTTAAGGTGTCATTACCCACCGCCTGATTAAACTCCACCGTTTCATCTAAGCGATTGCGCAAATCGTCTAGCTGTACATGACTTGAGATCACCTCAAGCGCGTGTTCTTCTAACAAAGCGTTGAGTTCTTCGGCTGATACTTCCTGGGTTCCGACCGTCTCAATGGCAGAGATTCCCGCCCGATTTACGGCGGCTAACTGCTCCTCCAAATTGCCAAAATCACGCAGCGTATACATTTGAACAGCAATGGGTAATTCTGCTGTGCTGCTTTGTTGAGCTTGAGCAACGCCAGGCATACTCAGCACTGACAGCGTCACTGCGCTAGCAGCCAGCAGAGCCTGTGTGCCCAAACGTTTTGGGCGTAGCGGGGTATCCATATCCACCTCATTGTTGTTGGCTTGTTATGCGTTGTAAAAGTGCCGACGCCAAAAATGTAATCGGTTACATTTTTTTAGAGCATCACCGAAACATATGCAAGAAAAGGCTGATTTATTGGTCTTCGATGAGTGGATGATAACGTTATTAAAACGTCAATTAAGGAGTAAATTATTGATTATAAAGTTTTAAATATTGTTAAAAAGAAACTTTAAACTTTGGTATGACGCACTACAACAACACAGTGGAACCGTAGTGTTTTGCATTATTTTTGCAGTCACCCGAGCTGCTATAATGAGCATCTTTTTTCATCTAGCCATGGATATCACCGTGCCACTACGCGACCTGTTGTTAGGCCTATTTGTCATCGCCATTTGGGCGCTGAATATTATTGTCATAAAGGTGGGGGTGGCGGAGCTACCGCCACTACTAATGACTACCCTGCGCTTTGCGCTGGTCGCTGTCCTATTGGTGCCTTTCTACCCTGTCGCTCGCGCTCAGCTGCCTTTTTTGCTCTTACTCTCTTTCACGTTTGGCAGCCTGCATTTTGCGCTGCTGTTTATCGGTTTAGGCCAAGCAGAAGCAGGCACTGGTGCACTGTTGGTACAGATGGGTATGCCGTTTGCCACGCTACTGGCAGTGGTATTTCTTAAAGAAAAACTGGGAGCAAAGCGCATCGCGGGGCTGCTGTTCTCTTTCGCGGGCATCATTGTGCTCGCAGGCGGGCCAACGTTGCCCTCGCCACTGCCGCTGACGATTCTTTTGTTAAGCGCGTTTGGCTGGGCAGTTTCCCAACTGTTGATTAAGCGCGGTCCGCCTATCGCTCCCTTAGCACTGGCAGGCTGGGTAGCGCTGTTTGCGGTTCCTCAGGTCGCGTTAGGGTCTTGGCTATTTGAAACAGGCCAGTGGCAGGCCATTCAGCAAGCAAGCTGGCGCGGATGGGGAGCGATGATTTACACCGCGGTAATGTCATCAATTGTTGCTTATGGCATTTGGTATGCCTTACTACGCCGTCATCCTGTGAATCGCGTGGTACCAATGACCTTACTGGTACCGGTACTTGCTGTTGGCTTGGGCGTGCTATTGATGGGCGACAGCTTAGGAATCCATAAGCTGGCAGGCGGGGGGCTTGTGGTAGCCGGTATTGCTCTGATCGTGCTCAACGTTGGTAAGCGTCGTCCAGCAAAGCCATTGTAGTACGCCGGTGTCGGCGTACTGTTTCTAAGTGCCTGTTATAAGTGCTATGCATCAGGGCGGCAAAACCCAGCCAAAGCAGGGACTGATACACAGTCGCCCACCTGGATACCACGCTCAGCGAAGTAGCCTGCGTTAACTTCCAGCGCAGCATGATAAGACGCACCTGCGGGGTATGCGGGGCACTCACGAGGGCTATCGGACGCGCAGGGTTGCATGGTGTTGATCGCCACAATCCGCCCTTCGCCGTTGATAAAAGCAATATCCAAGGGGATTAACGTGCGGTACATCCAAAAGGCGTTGCCAGCGGGCTGTTCGCTCTCGAACCGGAACAGCATGCCACGCGCTTCCGGCAGGTGCTCGCGTTCCATTAAGCCGCGCTGTCGCTGAGCGGCGGTCTCGGCAACTTCAACGTCTAATCGATGAGGGCCTTCCTGGCTGTGAACCGCTAATGGCAATGTCGAGGCTTGGCGAGATTCATCAGCCCAAGCGCTCAACAGCGGCAACGGTAAGCTCGCCGCTAGTGAAACTCCCAAAGACGTCTTCAGTAGCTGACGGCGAGTAACAGTCATGGCAGGTTCCTTTTATGGTGAGAGGGCATGTTATTAGCGGACTGGTTATTTGAAGCTAGGTTATTTGAGGATATATGGCGTGACGACATAGCCACATGTTTTCCTGACATAATATGAATGCCTTCAGCAAGCAGCGACACATATACCGGCTCCCCCAGTGCTAGCTGGTTGCGCCTAGCAGCATGGGTGGCAATATCGAAACGTAGCATATCGCCATGCAAAACGCGCAGCGAGATTGAGGTGATACCGCCGAGAACGATCATTTCATGCACAATAGCGGCCACCGGGTTTTCACGCTCACCCTGTGAAGGCCGACCACGGCGATGCAACACAATATCGGAAGGCGGTAAGTACCACGTCACTCTCTCACCCAGCGGCAGACCAGAGAGGCCTGCGGCAACCTCTAAGTATCGATCCCCCCACTGCAGCCGTTTGTGACCATTAACACTGGTTACTTCACCCTCAAAAATATTGTGGCGATCTAAAAGCCTTGCCACCAGCGGCGAAGCAGGCCGCCGAAATAGTGCTTCCGGGCTCCCCTGCTGAAGACTTACGCCGTTATGCAGCACGCAGATTTGATCTGCTAGCGCAGTGGCTTCTTCTAAATCGTGGGTAACCAAGATAATGGGAATCGATATTTGCTGACGCAACAGCGCCAGTTCTCGCTGCAATCGGCGTCGGGTCACCTGATCAACGGCTGAGAAGGGTTCATCTAGCAACAATACCTGCGGTTCACGAGCTAAGGCGCGTGCCAGCGCCACTCGTTGGCGCTGGCCGCCAGAAAGCTCGTTAGGAAAGCGCTTTTCCAGCCCCTCCAAACGCACATTGGCAAGCCACTGCTGCGCACGGAGCGGACGTTCAGAATAAGGAAGATGTCCCAGGGCAAGCTGGACATTCGCTAGCGCACTGAGATGGGGAAACAGCGCATAATCTTGAAATACGATGCCGATTTTTCGCTGCTGGGGGGTAAGCGAGTAGCGCCGCTCCGTTGCTAACCAAGTGCTGCCCAAACATGCCACATGGCCCTGCTCTGGCTGATACAGGCCAGCGATAGTACGCAGTAACGTGGTTTTGCCACTGCCGGACGGGCCTACCAGTGCTAGAAGTTCGCCCGCAGGACAGCTAAATGTCGCATCCAGCGGTATCGGACCGCACTGCTTAGCCATTACCTCCAGCCCACTGCCCGTATTCACTTTAGCCACGTCCCCACCTGCGCTTGCCTGCAAGCCCGTATACCAGACCTAGGGTCGTTAACGACACCAATAACAACAGCGCTGACATACGTGCGGCCCCCTGCTCATCGAACGCCTGGACCCGATCATAGATAGCAATCGCTAGCGTGCGGGTTTCCCCATCAATCGCACCACCGACCATTAAAATCACCCCAAACTCTCCCAACGTATGGGCGAATGTTAATGCGAGAGCGGAAAGAATGCCCGGCCATACCAGCGGTAGTTCAATGCGCAAAAATGTTTGCCAAGGGCTCAGCCCGCTGCACCAGGCAGCTTCACGCAGATTAGTTGGCACATTCTCAAACGCACGCTGAATAGGCTGAATTGCAAAAGGTAAATTAGCGATTAGTGAGGCGAGCAAGATACCGCTAAAAGTAAAGTTGAGCCCGCCTCCTGTTAACAAAGCCCAAACACTTCCCAGGGGAGCGTCACGGCCAAATTGTTGTAGCAAGTAAAAGCCAAGCACGGTGGGTGGCAACACTAACGGTAACGCCACTAGCGCTTCGCATAGCCCTTTGCCGCGAAAATGTGCGGTAGCCAATGCACGGCCTAGCCACACCCCAACGGGCAGCAAAAAAAGACAGGTCAAGCCTGCTAAGTGCAGCGATACCGAGAGCGCTGTCCAGTCCATTAATCTGTATTAAAACCGTACTGTTGGAAAATAGCCTGCGCGTCTGCTTGCTGAAGCCATGCATAAAAAGCCTGAGCCACCTCTCCTGCCTGAGGTGTAAGTACCATACGTTGACGCAACGGTGTGTGCCACGCTTCGGGAATCAATACAAACTCACTTCGCTCGCTGAGGGTTGGAGCCAGCACTAATGAGTACGCTACTAACCCACCCCGGGCATCATCCGACAGAGCAAACTGCAGCGTTTGCGATACATTTTCGCCTTGAATGCGCAATGGCTCGCTAGCTTCCCACAGCCCAGCCTGTAGCAATACCTCTTGAGCAGCAACTCCGTAAGGCGCGTGCTCAGGGCTGGCAATCGCGATACGCTGACGCTGCCCCTCCTCAAGTGCGGCAATAGCTTCATAAACACCAGCAAGCGGCGTGTGTGCCTCAGGTGGTGGGTACTTTCCTTTAGGCTGCGCCCACGCTAGCCGACCACGAGCGTAAATAACGCCCTCGTTATCGACGTGGCCTTGTTGATAAAGCGCTTGTACAAAAGATTCGTTCGCCGAGAGAAATAGCTCAAAGGGAGCCCCTTGAGCAATTTGGCGGCGAAAATTTCCGGAGGAACCAAAATTGAGGCGCAGGGCATGGCCCGTTTGCTGGGTAAAGCGTTGCGCAGCCTCTTCCAGTGCAAACTGCAGATTAGAAGCTGCTGCAATAATAGGTGCGCCTGCAAACACAGGCGCAGTAACAAACAGTAAATACGTTAATAGCAGGATTCGCATCAATCAGCGCTGCGCTTGCTCAATATGCTGTTCGGTAATTGCCATGATCTTCATGGTATTAGTGCCGCCATGAGCGTTCATATGATCACCTCGAGTCAGTATCACATGATCGCCAAGCTTAACAACACCCTGCTTAACCAACAGCGTCAGTGCTTCGTCATTCAACTCTGTGGCGCTCATTGCTGAGGTATCAAACGGCAGTGATACAACACCACGATAAAGCGCCATACGGCGTTGAGCAATGGGGGTGTGGGCAAGTCCTACGATAGGTAAGCCTGAACGAATACGCGAGGCAATTAGCGGCGTATAACCCGAAGAGGTCATACAGGCAATCGCAGTCACGCCTTTCATATGGTTAGCAGCATACATTGCCGAAAGTGCAATGGTTTCGTCTGGCCGTGAGAAACCTTCATGAATACGGTGTCCTGACTCTTGGGCAGTTTTCTCACGCTCGGCGCCTAAGCATACTCGTGCCATCGCCTCAACGGTTTCCAGTGGGTAATCACCTGCAGCCGTTTCGGCGGAAAGCATTACCGCATCACTGCCATCCAGCACCGCGTTGGCAACGTCGAATACCTCTGCACGGGTAGGCAGCGGCGCAGAAATCATGCTTTCCATCATTTGCGTGGCGGTAATCACAGCGCGGTTAAGCGAACGTGCGCGCTTGATCATGCGCTTCTGCACGCCGACCAACTTGGCATCGCCAATCTCGACCCCTAAATCACCACGCGCCACCATGACCGCTTCTGATGCTTCAATAATGCCGTCAAGGGTTGTCTCATCCGCTACGGCTTCAGCACGTTCCACCTTGGCAACTAAGCCAATATCTTTACCTGCTTCACCGAGTAGACGGCGCGCCTCTAACATATCTTCCGCATGACGAGGGAATGAGATAGCAAGGTAGTCGACACCAATCTCAACAGCGGTTTTTAGGTCAATTTTATCTTTCTCGGTCAACGCGGGAGCAGAAAGCCCACCGCCCTGTTTGTTAATACCCTTATGGTTGGAGAGCTTACCGCCCACCACCACGTCGGTGTGTACCTGTTGGCCATCTACTCGTGTGACATCCAGTACCACACGACCATCATCTAGCAGTAGGCAGTCACCGGCCGTCACATCTTGCGCCAAGGTTTTGTAGTCGCAGCCCACTTGGTGCACATCGCCCGCATCACCATCAAGCGCCATATCGAGAATAAACGGCTGGCCCTCTTGAAGAACCACAGCGCCCTCTTTGAAGCGCGCGATACGAATTTTAGGGCCTTGAAGGTCACCCAGCGCTGCGACACTTCGGCCCAGCTGAGCAGCAATCTCGCGCACGCGCATTAAGCGTCGACGATGATCATCCGCGGTGCCATGCGAGAAATTTAAACGCACCACATCAACACCCGCCGCTAACATGGCTTCTAAGACACCTTCCCGGTCGCTGGCGGGGCCCAGGGTGGCGACAATTTTAGTACGACGGATCGAAGAGAAGTGCAGTGCGTTCATAATTTTCCTAATTATTAATAGAATGAGAATAAAAACTTAATAAGCGTTCATCAGCGTGGGGACGACTACCTCTGGCGCGTCACCACTCACAGGGTAACTACTGTGCCAACGCCTGCTGGATGAACAGCTCGCAATGCTGCCGTGCAGGACGGTTTTGCAGCCCCGCCCAGTAATGTTCGAATTCAGGACGGCGTGGAAGAGTTCCAAACTGCATTCCCCATCCAATGTGGGAACCGACATAAACATCGGCGGCGCTAAAAGCATCACCAGCGATGTAGCGGCGTCCATTAACGGCCGCAGCCAGAACCTCAATCACCGTCGCAAAGTCGCCAGAACCTAGCCGCATACGCTGCTCTGCATCAGGTTGGAAGCCCAAGCTATTAAGCGAGGCAGCGGCTTCTAGCGGCCCAGCAGCGAAGAATAACCAGCGATAATAGTCGCCTCTTGCTGAAAGCGGCGGTGCCAAACCAGCCTCGGGGAAAGCATCGGCAAGATAAGCACAGATAGCGGCAGCCTCCGTGACCACTCGCTCACCGTGGCGAATAGCTGGTACCTTGCCCATCGGGTTGATGGCTAAATAGTCTGGCGAATGCATTGTGGACCCATACTCCAGGACCACTAAGCGATAAGGCACACCAAGCTCTTCAAGCATCCAGTGCACAATGCCTCCCCGCGAAAGGGGATGCGTATAGAAAACCAGTTCGTCAGACCGTTCGGCGGCTGGCTCACTGAGCGTTGGGGGAGGTAATTGAGCGCTAGGCGGGAGAACATAGCCTTGGCCTGGTTCACTAACAATCTCGACCCCAACGGCTCTAAGCACAGCAATATCTTTGTAGAGAACACTCAGCGGTATACCTAGCGCTTCAGCCAGATCCGCACCGCTGACTGGGTCGTCGTAGTGACGCAGCATTTTGAGTAGTTTTGGCAAACGGTGGGCTTGTGACATGCTGGTCTCCTACGCGCAATGTGCGCTCTATTTTTCTCGTTCAGTCAAAAGCTAACCTGAGCAAGATGACAACCGTATGCTGTTAGCGCAAGTTATTCGCCTAGAGTAACGGTAATATCAAGCGAATACTCATCGCAGTTATTGCCATCACCTCCCCTATCTACCACTAAAAACTCGCCCTCACGCTCAAGCACCGACTGAATAGCATGCCAAGTGCCTGCCCGGTAATTGACGCCCTGACGGCCATCAGTAACGAACGCGCGTACATCTGCAGCGTTAATGGTGTCACCAGGGGGGGCTACCACCACAATAAAGCGCTCTTGATGCAGCGGCATAAAGGCTTGGCTACCCTGAGGGTGACGCTCTAAAAAGGTTAATTCCAACGGTAGCGTAATCGGCTGGCTGACAAAAATATTAATCAGCGCATGGGCGTTGTCGCCTAATGTCTCAACGCTCGCCAGATCATGATGGCGCTGGGTACGACCAGCATTAATGGGAAACGACGCTGATGTGCGGGCATCTATCACATCGCCAAAAGGCGCAAACGCCTCGGCTGTTAGTGGTTCGGCTATCAATTTAATCATTATAAAATCCTAAAATAGGCTGCTTCTCCGAATAACAACACAGCGAAGCAGCCAACGCCGGAACTTATATACCAGAACTTGTATACCAGAACTTAAACGCCTGAGCTCAATGCTAGAGCTTGAGTGCGGCGTGGCGGTTGACGTCTTTGTACAGTAAGTAGCGGAATGGCCCCGGACCACCGGCGTAACACGCTTGAGGGCAGAATGCGCGAAGCCACATAAAGTCGCCTGCCTCTACCTCAACCCATTGCTGGTTAAGGTGATACACCGCCTTCCCTTCCAACACATAAAGCCCATGCTCCATCACGTGAGTTTCATCAAAAGGAATCACGCCACCTGGCTGAAAAGTCACGATATTGACGTGCATGTCGTGGCGCACATCAGCAGGATCGACAAAGCGCGTGGTTGCCCAGCGACCTTCGGTTCCCGGCATTTCGAGGGGAGCAATGTCTTGCTCATTGGTGACAAAAGCCTTCGGTACGTCTAGTCCCTCTACAAACTGATACGCTTTACGCACCCAGTGAAAACGTACGGGCGCAGATGACTCATTGCGCACTTGCCAGTGGCTACCTGGGGGAAGAAACGCATAGCCACCGGGGCGCATCGTGTGGCGCTCACCCGCCAGAGTAAGCGTTAACTCACCTTCCACAATGAACAGTACGCCTTCGGCCTGGGGGTCTAACTCCGGCTTTTCACTGCCGCCCTCAGGCTGTACTTCCATAATGTATTGCGAGAACGTTTCAGCAAAGCCTGAAAGCGGACGCGCCAGCACCCATAACCGAGTGCCTTCCCAGAAAGGTAAGTTGCTGGTGACGATATCGCGCATCACGCCTTTGGGAATCAACGCATACGCTTCTGTGAACACGGCACGGTCAGCGGTTAGCTGTGTTTGTGGCGGATGCCCCCCGGTAGGGGCGTAGTAGTTAGCTGGCATTTTAGAACCTACATGACTTAGTGAAGACACAATACTCTCATATTGTATACAAGATTAACGAGCCACAATAAAGCGATTTAACGAAATACTTGTGAAACAATTCTCCCAAGAGTAAATTATTTGGCAACTTTCGTTTCATAAATCTAAAACTATACGGATATGCCCATATACAGCAACTTTGGTCGACCTGCTCGTTGCTTCCACAGACCATGTCGTTGCTCCAGGTAAGTATTAATAACAATAGCCGTCATCTATGGCGGTCTTATAACGCGAGGCATAACATGTCCCAACGTCCCCTCTCTTCGTCTTCCTCTGATAGCCCTGCGGCTAAAAAAAGCTGGTGTCGGATCCCTGATATTTACGTGGTTCTGTTCATTTTTATCGGCTTAGCAGCAATAGCGACGCATTTTGTGCCTGCCGGGCAGTTCGAGCGTGTTCCTGGCCCCAATGGTCGTATCACTATTGACCCGACCTCTTATGAACAGATCGCCTCCTCACCGATTGGTATCATCGACTTTATGCTGGCGATCCCGAATGGCTTGATGAGTGCCGGTGAAGTCGTCTTTTTCACCTTCATGATTGGCGGTATGTTCATGGTGCTAAGGCGCACCGGTATTATTGAAATAGGCGTTGATAAGCTGACGCGTCGCTTTGCACGACAGAGCCTGCTCACTATCCCCGTATTAATGACGGTATTTGCACTGATCGCGACGGTTATCGGTACCCAGGAGTTGGCGCTGGTCTATGTGCCGGTTATCTTGCCGCTAATGATTGCCTTACGTTTCGATTCAGTCACTGCAGCGGCAGTGGCACTTTGTGCCACCACCGTCGGTTTCACGACAGGGGTACTCAACCCAATCAATACCGGCCTCGGGCAGCAACTCTCAGATCTTCCTCTCTACTCCGGCTATGGCTTGCGCGTCATGGCGTTTGTGGTGATGTTAGCCGCGGCCATTTTCTTCGTTATGCGTTATGCCCGCAGGGTGCACCAGACTCCTTCGCTTAGCCTGCTGAGCAGTGACACTAGCGAATCCGAAAAACGTACGCTTTACCAGCATGCTGACAATAGCCCTGCCTTAATCGCCACCGCTCGCCAGAAACTGGCTGCCGTTGCCACCTTCGCCTTCTTCGCGGTACTCGTCTATGGCGTGCTGCAGCAAGGCTGGTTCATGATGGAGATGGCAGGCCTATTTATCATCATGGGGATTGTAGTGGGCCTAATCGCAGGCCTCGATACCGACGAAATATGCGCTGGCTTCAACCAGGGCTTCCGCGATGTACTAGTTGGGGCCATGATCGCCGGCGTCGCGCGGGGTGTTGCGGTGATGCTGGAAGATGGCCAAATCATGGACACGCTGGTGTTTGGGCTTGGCAACCTCGTCGGAGGCCTGCCCACCCTGCTCTCAGCGATTGGCATGTTCTTCGCCCAGCTAGGCTTCAATTTCATTGTCCCCTCCGGCAGCGGTCAAGCGCTGGTCACCATGCCGCTGATGGCACCGCTCTCCGACATCATCGGCGTGACCCGCCAAACGGCGGTGCTGGCGTTCCAGTTGGGTGACGGTATCGGTAATATCATTTACCCAACCTCGGGCTACTTTATGGCGACCCTGGCGCTGGCGGGTGTACCGTGGCAAAAGTGGGTCAAATTCTTCTTCCCACTTTTTTGCGTCTGGATAGCGATTGCCCTGGGCTTTCTTATTTTCGCTCAGGCAACACAGTGGACAGGTTAGCGCACGGCAGAGATGGGTTTGTAAGTGAGCATTTTGATCGGACTCGCGCACGAGGCTATTTTTAACGCCATATTGTCGAGCGCAGACAGTTTTCGTGCAAAGCCTACTGGGCACCCCAGTCCACGCTGGTGGGCGCTTCCAACTCACTAAGCTCAGCGTAAACATCGCTGATCGCGCTGATGCGCTCTCGCCCTTCTGCAAGGCGCCGATGCAGTACGCCGTTGGCGATCAAGCAGATCAGGCTATTGGCGGCGGCGTAGCTATCGAAAGCGGAGAGACTTTCCAGCGGCGCTTCAAAAAACCAAGTTACCTGTGAGGCAAAATTGATCGCGGTGGGGTCAGCCAGTAAGGCTACCTTGGCAGGTGTTCGCTCAAGTGCATCAATTAGCGAAGCAAATGCCGCTGGGCGGCGGCGAAAACCAAATAGCACCACCACGTCTTGCTCGGTGAGATCAACAATCTCTTCCGCTAACGACTGATTTGGGTGAGGAACCACCCGCACCTGGGTACGCGCCTGAATCAACTGCTGGCGAAAATGCAGCGCTAGCGGGTAGCTGTTACGAAAGCCGATCACGACCACATGACGCGCGCTATCCAACCGCTCTACCAGTGCCGCAAATTGATCCGCCTCAATGCCGTTTAAGCAGCGCTGTAGATTATCCTGCTCCCGCTGCAAATGGCGCTGAAACGGTGCCCCGGCCTCTTCCTGCATGGCGTTGGGGTCGATCACCAAAGGCACGCCCAAGTTACGTAGCTGGCGGGCGTGGTCTTTAACGGTGCGGTAGCTCTCAAACCCCAGCCGCTTGAATAGGCGGCTAACCGTCGATTTGGACACCCCAGTCAAACGCGCCAAATCAGCGGCGCTATACACCGCCAGATCATCAAAGTGATCGAGGATAAAACTCGCCACCCGCTGCTCCTGGGCAGTTAGCGCGTCAAACTGGGCGGTAATCCGCTGTCCGATATGCGGCGTCATAGCATCCTATTAAGCTGCTTAATTAACGAGTTGCAGGGTGATGTTCCGCCCAGTGACGGGCGATATCAACCCGCCGGGCCACCCAAACACGGTCGTGGCTTTCGATGTAATCCAAGAAGCGCTGTAGGGCGCGGAAACGCCCAGGGCGACCCAATAAGCGGCAGTGCATGCCCACCGAGAGCATTTTGGGCGCCTCCTCTCCTTCTGCGTAAAGTACATCAAAGGCATCGCGCAGGTAGGTAAAGAAGTGATCCGCAGTGTTGAAACCTTGCGGCGCGGCAAAGCGCATATCATTGCTGTCCAGCGTGTAGGGCACAATCAGGTGGTTGTGGTCACTTCCCTGACTATCGGTCACCTGCGTCCAGAAAGGCAAGTCGTCGCCGTAGTAGTCGCTATCATAAAGGAAACCGCCTTCGTCTAGCACTAAGCGCCGGGTGTTGGGGCTATCGCGCCCGGTGTACCAGCCTTGTGGCTTCTCACCGTAAAGACGCTGGAAAACCTCCATGGCTTTCTGCAAGTGCTCTCGCTCAACGTGCTCGGGCACTTCCTGATAGTGAATCCAGCGGTAGCCGTGACAGGCAATCTCGTGACCTAACTCTTTAAATGCCTGGGCGACATCAGGGTTACGCTCCAGCGCCATGGCAACGCCAAACACCGTGAGAGGCAAATCACGCTTTTCAAATTCACGCAGAATGCGCCACACCCCGGCGCGGGAGCCGTACTCGTAGATAGACTCCATGCTCAAGTGGCGATCCGGGTAAGCCGGTGCGCCGATGATTTCCGACAGGAACTGCTCTGACCCTGCGTCGCCGTGAAGGACGCAGTTCTCCCCGCCCTCTTCATAATTCAGCACAAACTGAACAGCAATTTTCGCCTTGCCTGGCCAATTAGCATGAGGGGGAGTGCGACCATATCCCACCAGGTCGCGAGAGTAAGCATTCGATGGTCGATTAGATGAATGAGGCATTCAACGGCTCCTTTTATACGATTGTAGATAGCTGGTTGCAGAGCATTTTATTGAAATTAAAGATCTACAATACAGAAAATAATTGTATACAAAATAGCGACTTTATAGAACAACCGCAATCCAACAACCGCTTAATTAGCTGAGATGGCTAGCATTTTAAAGTAGGCAAGTCGCTAACCTGTTGAAACTTGAACATTTGGTCAAGCGACGCCGATACTTTAAGCGCATAAAAAGGCTTGCGATCCACGCAAAACCGCCCTATTTTCGTATACAATATGCTCAATTTTGTCTACCAGCGAGCGATTCAACATGCATATACGCATTATCAATCCAAACACAACAGCCTCAATGACGGCTGCCATTCATCAAGCCGCCCAGCGGCAGGCAGCGGAATCGACAACGGTTACCGCCACCCAGCCCGATGCGGGGCCGGTGTCCATCGAGAGTCATTTTGACGAGGCCATTAGCGCGGTAGGCGTTGCCGAAGAAGTTCTTAAAGGAGAGCGTGAAGGCGGCATCGATGCTTACGTGGTGGCCTGCTTTGGCGATCCTGGCTTACTCGCAGCCCGAGAGTTAACCCGCGCCCCCGTCATCGGCATTGCGGAAGCCGCCTTTCATTTAGCCACGCTGGTCAGCACCCGCTTCTCGATTGTAACGACGTTAGGACGCACTGGCATTATTGCAGAACACTTGCTGGAGCAGTATGGGTTCCGCCACCACTGCCGCCGCATACGCGCTGCAGAAATTCCGGTTCTCGATCTTGAACATCACCCTGATGCCGCCTTTACCCGCATTGTCGAAGAGTGCTGCCGCGCCCGCGATGAAGACGGCATTGGTGCCATCGTTTTAGGGTGTGGCGGAATGGCGAATTTGACTGAAGAAATCACCCGCGAGGTTGGCTTACCGGTGATAGAGGGCGTTAGCGCCGCATTAAAACTTGCCGAATCGTTGGTTAGCCTAGGTCTCCACACCAGCAAACATGGCGACCTGGACTACCCGCGCCCGAAAGCATTTACCGGCAAGTTCTCTGCACTCTCCGACCTTCACCTCCCCTTACCAAGGTAAATATCACTAAAAAACACGTAGTAGCCATGACTTAAAAGATTGGCCTTAAAAACAGGTCTTAAAAACAGTCCTTAAAAACAATAACTTCAAAAATAACTGTACTCCCGTTAGCACGCCATGCCGCAAGCATCGCTTGGGCGCGTAATGCGCTCAGGCTGCCAATAACACCGATAATCTTGCGAGGACGGAAACATGAGCAACTCCAACCCTGCTCTTACGTCAGAAGAACCATCCGTTGCGAACACCGCAATAGCTGACAAAGCCATCGGCGCAGAAAGCCTAGCACCGCAAAGCACGCGAATCATGGGGCGAACGTCCTACTTTTTAGCCTGGTTTGGTGGATGCGTCTCAATTGGTACCTTTGCCATGGGCTCAAGCGTGGTGGGCACCTTAAACCTACTACAGGCAACACTCACGATAGCGATTGGCTGCTTTGTGATCGGTATTGCGCTGGCAGTTAATGGCGCAGCTGGCTACAAATATGGCATTCCCTTTATGGTGCAAGCGCGTAGTGCCTTTGGCTTTAGTGGCACCCGCATTCCTGGCTTGGTAAGGGCTGTGCCAGCGGTGGTGTGGTACGGCTTTCAAAGCTGGATTGGCGCAGGCGCGCTAAATATGGTGTCTGCCACATTGTTCGGTTTCGATAATCTGATTTTCTACTTTATTACCTTCCAATTTTTGCAGATTGGTTTGTCAGTGCTGGGCTTTCAGGGGATTAAATGGCTTGAGAATATAGGCAGCGTCTTTATTTTGCTTTCGCTGATGTATATGTTCTACGCCACGGTGCAACGCTACGGCGATGAGCTGTCGGCCAGCATCTTGACCATGGAAGGCTCTTGGGGCTTGCCGTTCTGGAGCGCTACCATGCTGTTTCTGGGCATCTATAGCACCATGATGCTGAATGTTAGCGACTATTCACGAGAGCACAAGAAAGGCACCCGCCAGAGCTTATTAACGACGATCTATGCCATGTCTATTCTGCCCTGTACGCTGTTTATGGGCTTGATTGGCTACATGGTGTCAGAGGCGACAGGCACAGCAGACCCCATTCAGGTATTTGCTAACGCTGTAGACAACACGCCACTGCTAATGACCACGCTGCTATTCATCGCCTTTGCACAGGTAACCACGAACGTACTTAATAATGTGGTGCCCCCCACCTACGTATTAATGGACGTATTCAAACTTAAGTTTCCGGTCGCCACCGTTATTGTAGGCCTACTGGCATTTGCCACTTTCCCATGGAAACTTGTTCAGCCTGAGTCGGCTGCTGGTCTGCAGCTATTCGTACAAACGTACTCAGCGTTTCTTGGGCCTATCTTTGCCATTCTCGTCGTCGATTACTACATCATCCGCCGCCGCACACTGGACATTAGTAAACTATACGACCCTTCTGGCCCCTATCAAGGCGTCAACAAAGCCGCCTTAATTGCCACGGTAGTCGGCATTGTGGCCGCGCTGACATTCTCTTCGATCTCATGGTACTCCAGCCTTATTCCTGCCGGGTTGACCTATTACCTACTGATGAAGCATTGGCCTGCCTGCCAACGTTTTACCCAGTAACCATGATGCGTGTCTGCCTGCTCACGGTGCGTGGCAGGCAATCGTTTCCGACAAGAGAGCGTTAACCATGAATAAGCAGCCGTCCAGCAGTGATCTCGATATAAAGCAAATTGATCCCACTCTTTACAATGAAGACCTTGCGCCCTTAAAGCCCCAAGACCGTAACTGGGGCGCGTTTGAAATCTTCAACGTGTGGTCGAATGATATTCAAAGCCTGTTTGGCTACACCTTAGCGGCATCGCTGTTTCTGTCCTACGGCCTGAATGGCTGGGCAGTGATGGCAGCCATCATTCTTGCCGGTGTCATTGTCATGTTCCTGGTCAACCTAACCGGCAAACCAAGCGTCAAATACGGCATCCCTTTTCCTGTTATGGTTCGCGCCAGCATGGGGGTACGGGGAGCTAACATGCCAGCGTTGTTACGCGCAATCGTTGGTATTTTTTGGTACGGCGTACAGACTTACTTTGCCTCAACGGCTGTGGCGCTGCTCATCACAGCCCTGTTTGGGGCTGGCAATGGCAGCACTTTTCTGGGCCTTTCAGGGGTCGCTTGGCTGTCTTTCGTGATTGTTTGGTTATTTCAAATCGCCATTTTCTGGCAGGGCATTGAGCGCATCAAACACTTTCTAAACTGGGCTGGGCCGCTGGTTTATGTGGTGATGGTCGTACTGATGATCATTGTATGGTTCCAGGCCGGAAGTGAACTGCTACCCGCAGTGAGCACTATTTTTAGCGGTAGCGGTGAGCAAAGTGGCAGTAGTCTTGGGGCGTTTCTGGCAATTGTTGGCACCATGGTGGCCTACTTTGCAGCGGTAGTGATTAACTTTGGCGATTTCACGCGTTTTGTCAAAACCGAGCGCCAAATGAAACTTGGCAACTTGCTGGGATTGCCATTAAACGTCGCCTTTTTCTCGTTTATTGCGTTAATCATTACGGCTGGCACATTGGTACTGTTTGGCGATGCACTGACCAATCCCGCCGACATTGTTGAGCGTGTTGATTCACTACCATTGACCATTGTGGCTGCCCTCACCTTCTTCGCGGCCACCGTAGGCATCAACTTGGTCGCTAACTTTATTCCACCGGCTTACGACTTGGCCAACCTGTTTCCCAGCAAAATTAGTTTTAAAATGGGTGGCCTGATTACCGCAGTGATTGCGTTCTTTGTCGGTGCGCTATGGATTTCAGTGATCAGCCAAATCGGCGTACCCGGCTTCGTGAACGCCTTAGGTGCCATAGTAGCGCCGTTTTACGGCATCATTGTGGTGGATTACTATCTGATCAAACGCCAACACCTCAATATGCAAGAGCTATTCTCCTCAGCGCCCAGCAGCGCTTACTACTACGTTAATGGCTGGAATAGCCGCGCCTTGATTGCTTTCGGCGGTGCAGCGTTATTCTCGCTCTCTACGGTCATCGTGCCCGCGTTCGAAAGCCTTGGCGGCTATGGTTGGCTGATTGGCGCAGGATTAGGTGGGCTGCTCTATTATGGTTTAATGCGCCAGTTTAAGGCCGTCCCAGCACCTGCGGTGTAAGCACTCACACAGCATTTAACTTCCTACCTTCACAAAAAAGCCCAGGCCTTTAGGCCTGGCTTTTTCACTGCTTATATTTCACTACTTAACCTGCTTAACCACCAAAAATCTGCTGCAGGTCTGGCACATTCTCTTCTTCTTCAACCATCGAAAGTGAGGCTTCAATCGCTTTGAGATGGCGGCTCATAAACGCTTTCGCACGCTCGCCATTGCCCGCTTCCAGATAGCCGATCAAATCATCGTGATCGTGGGATTCGCAGCCTAAGTGACCACGATGACCGTAAACCGCCAGAATCAACGACGAGCGTGAGCACAGACGCTCAACAAACTCCGCAAGCGTTGCGTTACCCGAAAGCTGGGCAAGGCGCACGTGAAAGTCAGCAGACAGGCGGATAGCGATGCTCTGTTGGCCATTGCGCAGCGCTTGACGCTCTTGACGAGCCATTTCCCGTAGTTCAGCGGCTTCTTTCTCTCCAATCCGCTTTGCTACATCAGGCATCAGCCCACACTCAATCATCTGGCGTGCGTCGAACACATCCTTGGCCTCTTCGGCAGTCGGCCGTGTTACGCTGGCTCCCCGCCGTGGCGTGAGCGTCACCAACTGTTCTAATGCTAAGCGCTGCAAGATTTTACGAATACCGGTACGGCTGATACCAAAGACGTCTGACAAGGCGTCTTCGCGCAGCCGAGCACCCGGTTTTAGCCGCTGCTCTACAATGGCGTCGCTAACCGCGCGATAGATTGACTCGTGACGCTCCTCGCCTTCTTTTTCTACGGGTCTTTGCTTTAACGCCGCCTGCGCATCACTCATAGGGTCTCCTGTCTGCGACTTTAATCACTCCTCCCACGCGGCAATAATATCGCGCTCTTCATCACTCATGTTGGTGATGTTGCCAAGTGGCATATATCGACTCGCGACAACTTGCTTAATTTGCGCTTGATGTCCCAGGATTTCATCCCAAGTATCAAACGCGTAGCCTGCAGGCGGTGCTGAAAAACCGGCATGCTCAGGGTTGCGAGCATGGCATTGACTACAATGCTGATCAATTAACCCTGAAATTTGGGCTTGGCTGGGCGCACCAGACGCGCTCGCATTACCAGCACTAGGGCTTGGTGCGGCTACCCAAAACGCTAATAGAATAAGCCCTATCCCTACGGCAGGATAGGCTGGCTGTGTTTTCCCTGCGTGCATTAATACAAAGAATTGCCTAATAAGGGCACCGGCAAAAATAAACAGTACCATGACCACCCAGGAAAGCTCATGGGAGTAGATGAAAGAGTAGTGGTTACTCACCATCAACAGTACTACCGGCAACGTAAAGTAGGTGTTATGTACCGAACGCTGCTTGCCTCGCTTGCCATCCAATGGATTAGGCGCTTCGCCTGCCTTCATGGCTTTCACCATGCGGCGCTGGCCGGGAATAATCCAAAAGAACACGTTAGCTGACATGGCAGTGGCCATCACAGCCCCGGTTAATAGAAAGGCGGCACGCCCTGTGAACATCTGGGTGCTTAAATAGGCGACCACTATCATCATCACCGCAACGGCAATGCTTAGAAGACCGTCGCGGTCCATGTTAGGGCTTATGCGTTTACAGAGCTCGTTATAAACCACCCAACCACCGAGCAAGAAGGCCAGCGCCAGTAGATTGGCCTGCCAGCCTGTCATACTCGCCGCCCACGCCCAGTTGCTGTTGGGGTTAACTAGATAGAAGCCCGGGTTTGCCATATACAGAATAACGAACAAGGCAAAACCCGATAGCCACGTCGTATAGGCTTTCCAGAACGACCAATGAAGATCATTCGGCAGCTTGGCAGGCGCAGTAGCATACTTTTGATTATGGTAGAAACCACCGCCATGCACGGCCCACATCTCTCCAAATACGCCTTTTTCACGATCTTCGGCTGCTTTCGGCGTTCTTAAGCCATTATCCAGCATAACAAAATAGATCGACTCACCGATCCAGGCAATGGCTGCTATGACGTGCAGCCAGCGTAACAATAAGTTAGCAAAATCAATAATATATGCTTGCATAAACAAGTCCTAGCAGGTTTACCTGGTAACTCAGCGAGCGAACGTCAGGCTAGGCAAAAATCGGCGAAAAGATAGCCAAGCTCTAGCTACCGCGGTAGGTAGAGTAACTATAAGGGGATAGCAGTAACGGCACATGGTAGTGCTGGCTGGCATCTGCAACGCCAAAACGTAAAGGAATCACGTCCAAAAAGCGCGGCTCTTGAGAAGCGATGCCTTGGGCGCGCAAGTAGTCACCCGCGTGGAAAACCAGCTCGTACTCGCCTACCGTGAGGGCATCACCCTCTAAGATAGGCGCATCACAACGACCGTCGCTGTTGGTAATCACACTGCCCAAGTGTTCGCGCGTGGTGCCTGCTAGGCGGAACACGTCAATGGTAATCCCCTGGCCAGGCTGTCCTTTAGCGGTATCGAGTACGTGAGTCGTTAACCGTCCCATAGCAACTCCTTAATAATCACAGTTGTTGTTGACTGTTGTTGATAATAGTTGTTGGTAACTGCTGTTGATAGCAGTTGACCGACTTAACCTATCGGTCAAAGAGTACCGTTGATACCATTTATTGTATACAGTATTCCCATGATTAAACATACTGGAGAAATTTAGTGGCTACCTCAACATCACTTACCCTTTCACCCGCTCCTAGCACATGCAGCTTAGAAAGCTTTACCCAACATTACGGCGATGTATATGAGCACTCTCCCTGGGTGGCGGAAGCTGCCTGGAAAGAAGGGTTAAGTAATGCGCATGACGCGCCGGATGCGCTAGCTGACCTGATGGGACTTATGCTGCAGCGGGCCACACCTGAACAGCAAATTGCGGTTATTCAGGCCCACCCTGACTTAGCAGGCAAAGCGGCGATGTCGGGTGAGCTGACCCAAGACTCTACACGCGAGCAAGCAGGCGTTGGGCTAGATCAATGTACGCCTGAAGAGTTTGCCCGCTTCGAACAACTTAACGCCGCTTACAAAGAAAAATTTGGCTTCCCCTTCGTCATTGCGGTGAAGGGGCTTGATCGCCACGCCATTTTGGCGGCGTTTGAAGCACGCTTACACAATGGTTTAGCTGAAGAGCGTGAAACAGCAATTAAGGAGATTATTCGTATCGCCCGCTTCAGGCTGAACGTCCGGGCTGAACAGCCGTTGTAACGGGCAATCACCACGAAAACGCCAGCGCTACAGCCTAATGCCAGTCAGTTAAGGCTGACTGGCTTTTTTCTTTCTGAACGCAAAAAAAACCGCCGATTGGCTTTGTTTAATAAGTGCCTGACGATGACTCCACCCCAGCCCTCCGAGCCGCCCTCGTCATTCCCGCATGCCCTTAGCGGGAATCCATGTTGACCTGGGATTTCGGGCTGCTGCAGGTCAAGGTCAAGGTGGATTCCCGATAACCCCACTCGGGAATGACGGTGCGGTGACTTGGGAATGACGGTGCGGTGACTTGGGAATGACGTGCGGTGACTTGGGAATGACGGTGCGGTGACTTGGGAATGACGTGCGGTGACTCGGGAATGACGTGCGGTGTACGCCTTGGGAGGTGGCCGCTTTGCTATATGGGGCTAGGGGGCAATACTAGTCAGCCTTAACTGACTAGTATTACAGCGCTACAGCCACTCTTTTTTGCTTGCAGAAATAACGTCTTACAACGCGTTAAATGCATATAGACAAAAAATGCCGCACCTAACGGTGCGGCATTTCATCGATCAATTAACAGTGTCTGATCGTTTACTATCAATCATTTACCTAATGAAAAATAGGTTACTGCTTAGCGGTTTCCACGGCTTTCTTAGTGGTCTCTTCCGCCATTTTCTGGCTCTCTTGCATAAAGTTTTGGCTAATGGAGGTGACTTTTTCAGAGTCTCCTTTCATACGCTCCATTAGGTCAGAGGCTGTTTTTTGCTGGCTTTCCATGGCTTTTTTAAAGCTGTCGGCATCTTTAACGTCTAACCATGTGCGTGCTTGAGCAACCGTCATGTCAGAGTATGCACGTGCTGCATCCATTTGCGCGCTGACGACTTGCTGATAATAATCAAGCGCTGCCAGGGTATAAGAGCGCATTGGCGATACAAAGACAGACTCAAACTGCTGGGTGGATTTCTCTGCGGCCTTGTTCATCACATAATCTCCTTAAGTGAGCTAGCGATTCGACACGCATCGATAAGCGGTCGATGATCAGGCGGTTGCCTTTACTAACAACAAAGCTAGCAGCGCCTTTTGTGCAGCGCAACATTATTTTTTTAATAATATTGCTGCTAGCGATTGAAGGCGGCAACCTCATCAACCAATCAGTGACTACTTAGCGATTGCCAGACAAGTAGTTACGTGCCTGCTCATCTATTTCTCCCCCCGCCTGCAGATTGACGTCTTCGATCAAAGAATAAAAAAGTTTAGCTTCTTCAAGCATGATGGAGATTTTGTGGCCATTGGGAGTTGTCCAGTAATACAGATCAATCATTGCCATCTCCTCTCACACATACGACATAAGTCGTTTGTGTGGCTTTCCTCGTACATACGATGGATACAGGCGGCATTATTGCCGCCTGACACATTATAGATCACGAATAGTAATGGCCTTACCCGCGACCGCTTCGTGCACCTCCAGCATACGCTTAAACCACTCATCAACCGGATCATTAGCGTCAACTAATGGCTCAAGTGACACTGTATATGCCCACATCATGCTGCCAAATAGTAGGTAATCTGCTCCACTGGGTGCTTCGCCATCTAAAAATGGGCTACTCCGAAGCTGATCACGCACAGGAGCCAACAGTTTTTTCAGCTGTGCTCGCCCCTGCTCTGGATTATTGACGTCCTCTAAACGCATACCAAAACGGGCTTCGCGGGTCTCTCTGAAGTAGGCACGGTCGTCAGGATGTATGGCCGCTAATAAATCCAGCGCGACCGTGCGAAAAAGTGCCGGGGTCACGCTACGCTCAATATAGAGCTTAAAAAAGTGGACTCGTTGATAGCTCACCCCCTCTCCCAATACTGGATTGGCAGGGTAGGCCTTATCTAAGTAGCGCATGATCTCGAAGCTATCAGTGACAACCGTGTCACCATCGGTTAACACCGGCACTTTGTCGTAGTCGGCAAAGGCAAGTGCCTCTTTATCAAGAAAACGCCAAGGAACAGTCGTATATTCCAACCCTTTGTGTGCCAGTGCCATACGAACGCGCCAGCAATAGGGAGAAAAGCGTAAGCGCTCATCGCGTCCGCATAAGTCATAAAGAGTTATTGCCACTGTGACGGCCTCCTTGTAATTAGAAACGTGGTTAAAACCAAACACACGCTGACAACAATGGGCTTAAGCCACCAAGGACGCAAGTAACGGGTTTTACTTGCTCTGAACCCACCCCGAAGGTCTTCATATCAGCTAAGTAAGCGAGCGACTTTTGCTCCATTCATTTGCCCTGTACTGCCTTTTCAGATGGAAACTGTACTGTCTATTAGTCTAATGGGTTGCAGGCAGCCCTACTGCATTGTGGAAATTTAAAAGCAAATAAAAACAATTCGTTAAATTTAAAAGAGTGGTTCAACGCCTATACATACAACCACTCTTAATTGGTCTTACCAATTATCCAATATAGCCATTTTTCCTACCTAACCGTATCTTTCGCACTGATCCAACCAGCATTGCCACGACCGCTGGCATCTGCCGAGCACACCAAATCAATAAAAAGGGGCCATTCCTAAAATGAATGAAACTACACTTGCACTTCTGGCATTTCTGCCGCTGCTGCTTGCCGGTATTTTGCTCATTGGTTTTAAAATACCCGCAAAAATAGCGATGCCGATTGTTTTCCTGACCGCAGCCGTCATTGGTCTGACCGCTTGGGATATGTCGTTTAGCCGCGTTGCCGCGTCTACCATTCAAGGGCTGATTCAAACAGCAGGCCTTTTATGGATAATTTTTGGCGCCATCTTGCTGCTAAATACGCTTAAGCATTCTGGCGGCATCACTGCGATTCGTAACGGTTTTTCAGGCATTAGCCCTGACCGTCGCGTTCAGGCGCTAATTGTTGCTTGGTTATTCGGCTGCTTCATTGAAGGGGCTTCTGGCTTTGGTACCCCCGCAGCAGTAGCCGCACCGCTCATGGTAGCGCTTGGCTTCCCTGCACTGGCAGCCGTTGTTGTCGGCATGATGATTCAGTCCACTCCGGTCTCTTTTGGCGCCGTCGGCACCCCAGTTGTAGTGGGTGTCGGTAGCGGGCTGGATCGCGCTGGCATCACTGCCCAGTTGGAAGCTAGCGGCTCTACGTGGGACGTTTTTTTCCAGCAAATTACTAGCTCTGTGGCTATTACTCACGGCATCGTAGGCATATTAATGCCTCTGATTTTGGTATTGATCATGGTGCGCTTCTTCGGTGCGAACCGCTCCTGGAAAGAAGGTCTATCCATTGCACCCTTTGCGATCTTTACTGGCATTTCGTTCGTCGTGCCTTACATGCTGGTCGGCGTTCTCTTAGGTCCAGAATTCCCGTCAATGATTGGGGCAATGGTGGGCTTAGCGATTGTAGTACCCGCTGCTCGCAAAGGCTTCTTGCTACCGAAAGACACCTGGGACTTTCCTGAATCAACGTCTTGGCCAGACGAATGGATCGGCAACCTGCAAATCAAGCTAGATGACGTTGCTGGTAAAGCGCCAATGTCGACCTTCAAGGGCTGGATTCCTTACGTCCTACTCGCGGTATTCTTGGTTGCTTCACGCATCGTTGAACCGCTGAAAGCTGCGCTGACCTCCGTTAACCTAAGCTGGAGCAACATTTTAGGCGAAGCCGGTATCAGTGGCGGCGTACAGCCGCTGTATTTGCCAGGCGGCATCATTATCGCGGTGGTTATTGTCACCTACTTCTTGCACCGCATGAACCCGCAGAAAATCAGCGCTGCCGTGTCTGAATCTACTAAAACCATCTTCGGTGCTGGCTTTGTCTTGATCTTCACCGTTCCCATGGTGCGCATCCTGATTAACTCTGGCGTGAATGGTGCTGATCTTGTGTCAATGCCCGTCATGATGGCCCAGGCGGTAGCTAACAGCGTGGGGGGTATCTATCCCTTCTTTGCACCTGCGGTTGGGGCTATGGGTGCCTTTATTGCCGGTTCAAATACCATTTCTAATCTGATGCTAGCGGAATTCCAATTTAGCGTTGCCGAAACACTTGGGCTGTCCACCGCGATGATGGTCGCGCTACAAGCCGTTGGTGCCGCAGCGGGTAACATGATTGCGATTCACAATGTTGTCGCCGCATCAGCGACGGTGGGCCTACTGGGTCGCGAAGGTACAACGATTCGTAAAACAATTATTCCCACGATCTACTATCTGATCTTTACTGGGATCATTGCCCTTATTGCCTTTTATGTGATTGGCATTACCGACCCACTGATGTAACGGGAAAACGTTAATCAAAAGTGAGTCACCCCTGCTGGGTAGCCTAAGGGCAACCCAGCAGGCCGCTTCACAAGGAATTGCTGCCCGACAGCCTCAGCAGAACCAGTAAATCACCAACGCGTTATTAGCATTTTCACTGTATGCAAAAGTTTTCCAGCACTGAACTGGTTATTTATGGAAAGATTTTTCATAAAGTGATTAGATAATTTTCTGCTCTCCTCACCCACAGGAGCTAACATGAACTTTCTTTTCGATGAACGCCTCGATGGCGAATTCATTCACCGCGATAAAGCAGATGTTTTAGATGATCTGCAAAACGCAGTGCCGTCTTTAACGCTGCTGCACCGTGAAGAGGACTTGCATCCCTTTGAGTGCGACGGCCTTGCCGCTTATCGCATCCTGCCGATGCTGGTTGCATTACCCGAGACGCTGGAACAGGTAGAAGGCCTTTTAAAACGCTGCCACGCCTTGGGTGTTCCGGTGGTTACTCGCGGCGCAGGCACGGGGCTTTCAGGCGGTGCTTTACCGCTTGAACGAGGCGTTTTGCTAGTGATGTCGCGCTTCAACACGATTATCAATGTTGACCCGGATGCTCGTCTTGCACGTGTACAGCCAGGCGTGCGCAACTTAGCTATTTCTGAAGCCGCGGCCCCTTACGGGCTTTATTATGCACCCGATCCATCGTCACAGATCGCTTGCTCCATTGGTGGCAACGTGGCGGAAAATGCGGGTGGCGTGCACTGCCTCAAGTATGGTCTCACCGTTCATAACGTGATGCGTGTTGATGTCATGACGATTGAAGGCGAGCGTATGACGCTGGGATCCGAAGCGCTGGATGCACCAGGCTTTGACCTCCTCGCGTTGATGAATGGCTCTGAAGGCATGTTGGGTGTGGTCACTGAAATCACCGTAAAGCTGCTGCCCAAACCTGAAACCGCCAAGGTACTCATGGCCAGCTTTGACGACGTAGAAAAAGCGGGCCGTGCTGTTGGTGACATTATTGCTGCGGGGATCATTCCTGGCGGATTAGAAATGATGGATAAGCTGGCCATCAAGGCTGCTGAAGATTTCATCAAGGCAGGTTACCCCGTTGAAGCAGAAGCCATTCTTCTGTGTGAGCTAGATGGCGTTGAAGCCGATGTGGACGACGATTGCCAAACCGTTCGCCGCGTCTTAGAAAAAGCGGGGGCGACCGACATTCAACAGGCTCGCGATGAGGCTGAGCGGGCCAAATTCTGGGCAGGGCGAAAAAATGCTTTCCCCGCGGTGGGGCGCATGTCGCCTGACTACTACTGCATGGATGGCACCATCCCTCGCCGCGAACTCCCTCGCGTTCTCAAAGGTATTGCCGCCCTGTCGGAAGAGAGTGGCTTGGCGATTGCCAACGTCTTCCATGCCGGTGACGGCAATATGCACCCGCTGATTCTATTTGATGCCAATAAAGAGGGAGAGCTGGCTCTTGCAGAGGACGTCGGCGGAAAAATTCTCGAGCTATGCGTCGCGGCGGGCGGCTCCATCACTGGCGAACATGGTGTCGGCCGCGAAAAAATTAATCAGATGTGCAGTCAGTTTCAAGCCGATGAGCTAACGGTATTCCATGCCTTGAAAGCCGCTTTTGACCCACAGCGCTTACTCAACCCAGGAAAAAATATTCCTACCCTGGCGCGCTGTGCTGAGTTTGGCGCGATGCATGTGCACAACAACGAACTACCGCATCCGGAACTACCACGCTTCTGATGCGACTCCTAGTCGACTAACCACTAGGAAGCATAATGATTAGGAATCACCATGACTGAACTAGCGATACATGCTGCCGATCAAGATATCGCTGACGACCTGTGCGAACAGGTGCGCAGCGCCTATGCCAACCGCACGCCACTGCGCATAGTTGGTGGCGATACCCGCGCTTTTTACGGCCGAGCGGTAGAAGGCAACGCCTTAAACATGTCGCCCCATAGCGGCATTATCTCTTATGACCCGGTAGAGCTTGTAATTACTGTTCGTGCCGGTACGCGGTTAAGCGCACTCAACGCAGCTCTAGCCGAAGAAAATCAAATGCTGGCCTTTGAACCACCCGCATTCAGCGATGCCAGCACCATTGGCGGTGCTGTTGCCACCGGCATGTCCGGCCCACGCCGCCCATGGGCTGGCGCAGCAAGAGACTTTGTCTTGGGCACACGCGTGATCACCCAAGAAGGCAAGTTGTTGCGTTTTGGCGGTGAAGTCATGAAAAACGTCGCCGGATACGACCTCTCACGCTTAATGGCAGGTGCTCAGGGGACGCTAGGCGTGCTAGCGGATATCTCGTTTAAAGTCCTGCCTATTCCTACTGCCACTCACAGCCTACGCCTAAGCATGAGTCTTGAAGATGCCTTGGCTAAGCTCGCCGAACTAGGGCGACAGCCGCTGCCCATTACCGCAGCCGGATGGCACGCAGGCGAGCTATTTATTCGTTTAGAAGGCGGCGCAAGTTCCGTTAATGCGACCAAGGAACGCCTGGGTGGTGAATCACTTTCCAGCGATTTCTGGCAGCAACTGCGCGACCATCAGCATCCTTTTTTCAGTCTGAATGAAGGGCAAGCACTGTGGCGCTTATCATTACCCCCCAATACGCCGCCGCTAGCCTTGGATATCCCCCAAAGCGATATCTTCTATGACTGGGGTGGCAGCCAGCGGTGGATAAAAACCAGCGCGGCAGCTGATACGTTGCGCACGGCTTGCCAGCAGGCAGGTGGTCATGCCACTTGCTTTACCCCCTACGCCCAAGGTGGAGCAGAGTCACCCTTCACTCCGCTCAACCCCGTGGTCGAAAAGTATCATCGCAACCTGAAGGCCGAGTTGGATGCCTACGGCATTTTCAACCCAGGCCGTCTTTATGCGGCGTTTTAATCAGGAGAGTAGACATGCAGACGCACTTTACCGATGCTGATCGCCAAAAACCGCATATTCAGGAGGCCGAGCGCATTCTGCGCACCTGCGTACACTGCGGCTTTTGTAATGCCACCTGCCCCACCTATCAACTGCTAGGCGACGAGCGGGACGGACCACGCGGGCGCATCTATTTAATGAAAGAGCTGCTGGAAAGCCGCGATGATAATGATCAGGTCACCGAAGAGACACGCCTGCATTTAGACCGCTGCTTGACCTGTCGCAATTGTGAGACCACCTGCCCTTCAGGTGTGGAATATCACAAACTTTTGGATATCGGTCGTGCAGAAATTGACCGCAGGGTTCCTCGTTCCATGGCCGAACGCGCCCAACGCTATGCGCTGCGTAAGATGCTGGTAGATCCTAAGCGCTTCAAAGCACTTCTGTCCTTAGGGCAAACCTTCAAACCCCTGGTGCCTGGCAAGCTACGCAGTAAGATGCCACCGGCACCAGTCGACGCAGGCCAACGCCCGGATAGCCAACGTCATTCTCGCAAGGTGCTAATATTAGAAGGATGCGTTCAACCAGGTCTATCGCCGAACA
The DNA here is from genome assembly GCF_014897805.1 of Halomonas sp. 3F2F. Taxonomy (NCBI): domain Bacteria; kingdom Pseudomonadati; phylum Pseudomonadota; class Gammaproteobacteria; order Oceanospirillales; family Halomonadaceae; genus Halomonas; species Halomonas sp. 3F2F. The sequence goes on along the minus strand of NZ_JABUZE010000088.1, from coordinate 43,677 downwards.
CCAATGCAGCGACTGCTCGACTGCTCGACCGGCTTGGGATTAGCGTGACACCCATCAGCGAAGCAGGTTGTTGTGGGGCCATTGATTTTCACCTGAATGCCCAGGACGATGGTCGCGCTCGTATGCGTGCCAATATCGATGCTTGGTGGCCACAGATCGAACAAGGGGCTGAAGCCATTGTTCAAACGGCCAGCGGCTGCGGCGCTTTTGTCAAAGAGTATGGCGACATGCTCAAAGATGACCCAGCCTATGCCCAGAAAGCGCAAAAAGTCAGCGCACTGGCGAAAGATATTGTCGAAATACTGCGCGAAGAGCCCGTAGAGAAACTCGAGCTGAAAGAGCACCAACGTCTGGCGTTTCACTGCCCTTGCACACTGCAGCACGCCCAGAAGCTCAATGGTGCGGTTGAAGGCGTGCTCAGCAAGCTGGGGTTTTCGCTAACGCCGGTACAAGATGCGCATCTATGCTGTGGCTCAGCTGGCACCTACTCGGTTACCCAGCCAGCGCTTGCCACACAGCTGCGCGACAATAAACTCAATGCGCTGGAAGCTAGCAACCCAGAGGTTATCGTCACTGCCAATATTGGCTGCCAAACCCACCTTGCTAGTGCCAATCGCACCCCGGTACGCCACTGGGTGGAAGTGGTGGATGCTGCCCTGGTATAAACACTAATTCACTTTGCCGCGCTAACAAGCTTTGACAAGCAATCCATAGCGCGGCACTTTACTCCCCTTGATCAAAAGGAAAGTTTGATGCAAAGCAAAGCTGTTCTCGGCCAAGCCGATGTCATTCAGGTACTAGATGCTGCTCAAAAAGAAGCCGATAACAACGGCTGGCCAGTCACCATTGCCGTAACGGATGATGGCGGGCATCTACTCGCTCTGCGCCGCTTAGACGGTGCTGCGCCCTTCAGTGCCGATGTGGCAACACATAAAGCGCGCAGTGCAGCACTAGGCCGTAAAGAGACCCAAGTGTTTGAAGAGATGATTAACGGTGGGCGCACGGCATTTGTTTCTGCGCCGCTGCAAGGCCTGCTGTCAGGTGGTGTTCCTATCATCGTCGATGGCAACGTCGTGGGTGCTGTCGGCATCTCAGGCGTAAAGCCTGACCAGGACGTACAGATCGCCAAAGCGGGGGTAAGCGCTATCGCCTAATATTATCGTGCAGCTTTATGGCTGCACGTTATGGCGCTAGAGAATGAGTCTAGAGAGATAAATTATACGCAACAAAAAGCCCAGATCATTGATCTGGGCTTTTTTAGAATTCGTTCGACTAAAGCTTTTAGTCGATGAGTGCTTAAATGGCGGACCGGACGAGACTCGAACTCGCGACCTCCGGCGTGACAGGCCGGCATTCTAACCGACTGAACTACCGGTCCACTTTAAGGCACTTATTTCTAACCATAAAACCAGCTATTTAAAAGCGGTTCAGGGGCGCTTAAAAACATTCAGTTAAATGGTGGGTGGTACTGGGTTCGAACCAGTGACCCCCAGCTTGTAAGGCTGGTGCTCTCCCAACTGAGCTAACCACCCAGGGCATTTAAAGCAATGGTGCTTTAAATGGTACAACTTGATAAGTTATCGTGGCGGACCGGACGAGACTCGAACTCGCGACCTCCGGCGTGACAGGCCGGCATTCTAACCAACTGAACTACCGGTCCGAATAGCGATAACTTTTATGCGGTAATAACTGATGATGGCGGACCGGACGAGACTCGAACTCGCGACCTCCGGCGTGACAGGCCGGCATTCTAACCAACTGAACTACCGGTCCACTTAATGCATCAATTGCTACTGCTTCACGTTTCCAAACGACCAAATAAATGGTGGGTGGTACTGGGTTCGAACCAGTGACCCCCAGCTTGTAAGGCTGGTGCTCTCCCAACTGAGCTAACCACCCAGGGCATTTAAAGCAATGGTGCTTTAAATGGTACAACTTGATAAGTTATCGTGGCGGACCGGACGAGACTCGAACTCGCGACCTCCGGCGTGACAGGCCGGCATTCTAACCAACTGAACTACCGGTCCACTTAATGCATCAATTGCTACTGCTTCACGTTTCCAAACGACCAAATAAATGGTGGGTGGTACTGGGTTCGAACCAGTGACCCCCAGCTTGTAAGGCTGGTGCTCTCCCAACTGAGCTAACCACCCGCTGGTCACGTGGCGCTGCATTCTACAGGAACTTAGTGAGATGTCAACACGGCGCGTTCAAATTTTCGATTCAAACCAGCGTATTGCCACTCCTCACACATACCGTGCTTGGTGAGCGCGGACGAAGGATGCCGCAAGTATGGCCGCTTCGTCAATCAAAACTTGCTGATTTAATCCAGAAACACGTCTAGGTTTAAAATCATGATCGCCATCAGCAAGCCAAGCAACGTTAATATTATTAGGCAGGTTATAGCCTGAAACCTCATCTACATTGCCAAAGGGATCTCGTTCCCCCTGGAGAATCTGCACGGGGCAACGAATAGCGGGAAAATGTTCCAAACGGGTTTTGTCTGGTTTTCTGGGTGGATGAAATGGATAGCCTGCGACAATAACGCCAGGGCCATGCACGTCATTGGCGAGCATTTCACTGGCAAATAAAGTGGCAACACGCCCACCCATCGATTTACCGCCCACCCACAAGGGCTGATCGCTCAAAGGCGTCAGTAGCGCGTACCATGAGGCAAAGCTAGCCACCGTTTGCTTGATGGGGGGTGGCGGACGGCGCTTCCCCTGCTCGTTAATCTGCTGCATGTAGGGAAAATCAATTGCCAACACCTGCATGCCTTGCGCCGCTAACGTCGCGGCAAATTGCCGCATAAATACAGAGCAATGACCCGCCCCAGCGCCATGAGCAAGTAGTATTCGGCCCACCTTAGGCGATCCTAAAACCGAAAGCGGGCCGTGCCCAGTCACTATAAACCGCTGTACGCTGGGGTTAGCTAACGCATCGTTTAAAGCTGCTGGGTGTATATCGACGAACCCAGAACCCGCGTAGTAAGACAAGATTAACTCCTAATAATTCAGTGTTACTTCTATTGGCGTGTTCAGCTTAGGGCGCGGCTGCGATAGAATCTCTCTCGGATCTTGACCTGCATCATCAAGCGGGTGGCCGCACCCGGGCAAAATGCTAATGCAAAATGCTGCGGGTTACCCCCTAACCGCGTTCGATGGGAACATGAAATGAACACAGCACTGGAACACCCGACCTACAACTACAAGGTAGTTCGGCAGTTCGCGATCATGACCGTTGTGTGGGGCATTGTAGGTATGACGCTTGGCGTTATCCTTGCCTCCCAGCTAGTTTGGCCGCAACTGAACCTTGGCTTACCTTGGACTAGCTTTGGACGCCTGCGTCCTCTTCATACCAATGCCGTTATCTTCGCCTTTGGCGGTTCGGCGCTCATTGCCACGTCGTACTACGTTGTTCAGCGCACCTGCCAGACACGGCTTTTCTCTGACAAGTTGGCGGCTTTTACGTTCTGGGGCTGGCAAGCAGTCATTATCTCAGCAGTCGTGACGCTACCTCTGGGTCACACCACGACCAAAGAGTACGCTGAGCTGGAGTGGCCGATTAATATTTTGCTCGCGGTCGTATGGATCAGCTATGCCGTCGTCTTCCTAATGACGATTAAAAAGCGCACCACGTCTCATATTTATGTGGCGAACTGGTTCTACGCCGCGTTTATTTTGACCATTGCGGTGCTGCACATCGTTAATAACGCGGCGATCCCCGTTACCCCGATGTACTCTATCTCAGTTTACGCCGGAGCAGTGGATGCGATGGTGCAGTGGTGGTACGGCCACAATGCGGTCGGCTTCTTCCTTACGGCAGGCTTCCTGGGCATGATGTACTACTTCGTGCCGAAACAGGCTGAACGCCCGATCTATTCCTACCGTCTCTCCATCGTCCACTTCTGGGCGTTAATCATGATCTACATGTGGGTCGGCCCGCACCACCTGCACTACACAGCGCTGCCCGACTGGGTACAGTCGCTGGGTATGATTATGTCTATCATTCTGCTTGCACCTTCCTGGGGCGGTATGATCAACGGCATGATGACCCTGTCTGGCGCTTGGCATAAACTGCGCACCGATCCAACACTTCGCTTCCTGGTGGTGGCGCTGTCGTTCTACGGCATGTCGACGTTTGAAGGGCCAATGATGGCCATTAAGACCGTCAACGCGCTGTCACATTACACCGACTGGACCATTGGTCACGTGCACGCTGGTGCACTAGGTTGGGTAGCGATGATTACCATTGGCTCAATGTACCATATGATCCCGCGGGTCTTTGGGCGTACCGAGATGTACTCCGTCAATCTAATTGCGGTGCATTTCTGGTTAGCCACCATTGGTACTGTGTTGTATATCGCCGCCATGTGGGTCAACGGTATTATGCAAGGCTTGATGTGGCGGGCGATTAATGCTGATGGCACCTTGATGTACACCTTTATTGAAGCCGTTGAAGCTAGCGCACCAGGCTACTTTGTACGCTTGATCGGCGGCCTTTTCTGGGTTACGGGTATGTTAATTATGGCGCTCAACGTTTACTTGACCGTCAAGCGTCGTGAGACCCTTAGCCAGCCAACGCCGCAAGCCGCTTAACACGGGGAAGTTGAGACCAATGAAACACGAGATTATCGAAAAGAACGTTGGCCTACTTGCCATATTGATCCTTGTCGTGATCAGTTTCGCCGGCTTGGCTCAGATCGTTCCACTTTTCTTCCAAAAGAAGATCACCGAGCCGGTTGATGGCTTAGAGCCGCTCTCTGCACTGGAGCTGGAAGGTCGCGGTATCTATCGCCGTGAAGGCTGCGTGGGCTGCCACTCCCAGATGGTTCGCCCCTTCAGGGCAGAAACCGAACGCTATGGCCACTATAACGTGGCTGGGGAGCTGGTCTATGAGCACAACTTCCTGTGGGGGTCCAAGCGCACTGGGCCGGACCTTGCCCGCGTCGGTGGCCGTTATAGCGACGACTGGCATCGTGCTCACCTCTACAACCCCCGCGATGTAGTGCCCGAATCAATTATGCCAGCCTACCCCTGGCTATTTGAAAACACCCTCGATGGTGACGCCACTCCTGACAAGATGCGCACGTTGCGTCAATTAGGTGTGCCGTATACCGACGAAGATATCGCCACTGCGACAGAAGACGTTCGCGGCACCCAGGAAATTACCGCACTGGTGGCCTACTTGCAGCAGTTAGGCACCGTGCTTGAGGGCACTCGTTAAGCTATGGACATGGGAACATTTAGCGGCCTTATCACGCTGATACTGATTTTCGTTTTTATTGGCATTGGCCTGTGGGCATACTCCAAGCGACGCAGACCAGACTTCGACGAAGCTGCTAACCTGCCTTTCGCCGATGACGATGATAAGCAACCAACCCGTGACAAGCATGCTTCGTCTGAGCACGAAGTGGATTCCCGCCACGACAGGGGAGATAAAAATACATGAATAATTTATGGGGTGACTCCCTATCCAGCTTCTGGAGCGCCTGGATTATTGTCATCACGTTGGGCACCATCGCGCTAACCGTTTGGATATTATTTGCCAACCGCCGTACCGATAAAACGCCCGACGCTGATGGCAATGTAGAAACCACTGGCCACGCGGCCGACGGAATTGAAGAGTACGACAACGCACTACCCCAGTGGTGGTTCAAGCTGTTTATCCTCACCGTTATTTTTGCCTTGGGCTACTTAGTACTTTACCCAGGCCTAGGTAACTATGCAGGCATTTTGGGCTGGTCCCAAGAAGGCCAGTGGGAAGAAGAAGTTGCGAGTGCTGAAGAGCGCTTCACACCGATTTTTGCTCAGTATCAGGAAATACCTATTCCTGAACTGGCAAAAGACGCTGAAGCAATGCGGGTAGCAGAGCGTGTTTTCCTGAACAACTGTGCGGTATGTCACGGCTCTAACGCCCAAGGTGGTTACGGCTTCCCGAACCTCACCGATGACGACTGGCTGTATGGCGGTGAGCCGGAAAACATCATGACGACGTTGAATAATGGTCGTAATGGATTAATGCCTGCCTGGCAGCAGCTTGGCGAGAACAACATTGAGAACCTCACTCAGTACGTTCTCTCAATGTCTGGCGAAGAGCATGATGCAGACCGTGCAGCCAGTGGCGAAAGCACTTTCCTAGCAGCGTGCGCGGCATGTCATACACCCAGTGGAACGGGAAATACCGCGCTTGGCGCACCTAACCTTACTGATGATGTATGGCTCTATTTGGCACCGGGACAAAGCGTTGCCGATTCTGTCCGCCAAACACTGCGCAATGGTCGTAACGGCCACATGCCAGCACAAGCGGCTTATATCGGTGAAGAGCGTGTTCATCTAGTAGCCGCTTATGTCTACAGCCTACGCTTCAACGACTAATCGCTTAGTTAGTCGCAACCGCTTGTAGGTAGTATCACGAGGGTGCGGTTTCATACCGCACCCTTTCTTCATCCACCGTCCGTCCAGATACCCTTTCTATCCGTTACACTATTATTTAGCGACACGGCATACAGTTGTGTTATCTAGCGTCGCAGGTTTAACGCCACGATATCCATGCTGCCGCCCATTCCCGCCTTAGTGAGCTGCGATCATCGCCATGGAAAAAATACCTAGCCAAGATATTACGCCGCCGCCCGTTGGGCACCATCCCCCTGGGGAAAGTACAACTCAGAGCATGTATGCTAAGCGCCGACATATTTATGTGCGCGAAATTAAAGGGCTCTTCCAGAAAGTAAGGCGCAGCACCAACTGGGCGCTTATGCTGGGCTTTTTTCTGCTTCCATGGCTGAACTGGGGCGACCGCCCTGCTATCTGGTTTGACCTTCCAGGCCGAGAGTTTCATATTTTTGCTGCCACATTTTATCCCCAAGAGTTCGTATTACTTTCGTGGCTGCTTATTATCTGTGCCTTTGGGCTATTTTTTATTACTGTTTTTGCTGGACGTGTTTGGTGTGGCTATACCTGCCCACAAAGCGTCTGGACATTCTTATTTATTTGGCTTGAGCACCGCATAGAGGGATCTAGAAACCACCGTATTAAGCTAGACAAGCAGCCAATGAATGCTGACAAAGCGTGGCGGAAAGGAGCTAAACATTCCGCTTGGTTACTGATTTCTTTGGCTACTGGCATCACTTTTGTGGGTTACTTCACCCCCATCCGCACGCTAGTGACGGAACTGCCTACGCTAGAAGCCCATGGCTGGTCCTATTTTTGGGTTGGCTTCTTTTTAGTATTTACCTATTTAAATGCAGGCTGGCTGCGCGAGCAGGTGTGCATTTACATGTGCCCCTACGCGCGCTTCCAATCAGTCATGTTTGATCGCGACACACTGATCGTGTCGTACGACGAAGCACGCGGCGAGCCAAGAGGTCGGCGGAAGAAGTCACTTAGCCATACTCAGGCGAGAGAAGCTGGCTTTGGCGACTGTGTAGACTGCGAGCTATGCGTTCAGGTTTGCCCAACAGGCATTGATATTCGTGATGGGCTCCAGTACGAGTGCATTACCTGTGCAGCCTGCATTGATGCCTGTGACAGCGTCATGGACAAAATGGGCTACCCCAAAGGGCTTATTCGCTATACAACGGAAAATGCGCTAGAAGGCAAGAAAAGCCACATTTTACGGCCTCGACTGCTGAGCTACTTTGCCGCGCTGATTATTATGGTCGTTGCGTTTGCCTGGACGGTTAACGACCGCATTCCACTTAGTTTCGACACCGAGCGTGAGCGCACACAGCTGTATCAAATGACCCGAGAAGGGCAAATCAGCAATGTTTACAGCCTCACGGTGCGTAACCTTGATAACCAGCCACACACTTACCAAATCAGTGTGTTAGGCCTTCCCAGCTTAACGCTAGATAGCGCGTCGATTAGCGTGCCGGCAGGCGAATCTCGCATTCAGGTCGTCACCGTACTGGCAAACCCTCAAGATCTAAGCCAGCCCAGCCACCCCATTACTTTTGTGCTACAAGCACAACAAGATGAGCAAATCCGTCAGGAGCGTGAAGCCCGCTTCTTAGGTAACGCCAGGAGATAAATGCGTTATGTCAGACCCTACGATTACGCCTTGGTACAAACAGTTCTGGCCATGGTTTTTGTTAGGCTTGTTGTTTTCCTCCATTATTGTCAGCACAACCTTTGCGGTTATGTCGGTCAAAAGCTACGACGGTATGGTGGTACAAGAAGATTACTACGAGCACGGCAAAGCAATTAACATGGTATTCGCCAAGCAAGAGCAAGCGCGCACTTTAAATTTAAGTGCCGAGTTACGCATTGATCCGCTTACCAGCGATATTGTTGTTGATCTTGCTGGTGATGCTCGCCCAGACAAGCTCTATCTAGATCTTATTTTTCCTACCGAAGACGATCGTGACCAGTCGTTTGTACTAGAGCATGTGCGCGAAGGTCGCTATATCACTCAAGGACCTGACAATCTGCGCTATCGCTGGTATCTACAGCTGCAGCCAGAGCAAGGCGATGAATCAGAATGGCGCCTTATCGGAGAAGCACGCTTTCCTGACGAAAACACCATTGCACTACTACCTGGCGGGCGCTCGGAGAACGAATGACCACGACCACCCTTAGCTGCTACCACTGCGGCAACCCGGTGCCCGAAGGGGCACCGTGGCGAATTAACATTGACGACACATCCAAATCACTATGCTGCCCAGGTTGCGAAGCCGTCGCCCATGCCATCGTCGATGGCGGGTTGGAAAGCTATTATCGCTATCGCACAGAAATGCCAGAGCGCCCTGACGAGCGCCAAGCTGCCAAAGCAGAAACCTGGTCGGTATTTGATGACCCAGGGCTACAAGCGCAGTTTGTTCACCCAGAGGGTGACGAAGGACAAGTACGCGCCACACTCGCAATAGACGGCATCACCTGTGCAGCCTGCGCCTGGCTCATTGAACACCGTTTGAATGCACTTGATGGCGTTACTTCTAGCGCGGTCAACCTTACCCATCATCGCCTACGTGTGAGCTGGGACCCCGCCGTCATCAACCTCTCACAGCTGTTCGCTGAACTAGCGGCCATTGGCTACAATGCGCAGCCCTATGAACCTGACCAAGCCCAAACGCGCTTGCAACATGAAGAACGCATGAATGTGCGCCGCCTGATTGTCGCGGCCGTCGGGATGATGCAGGTCATGATGTTCTCCATTCCCATTTATGTGTCGGGGCCTGGTGAGCTTAGCGAAGACTTTTACACTCTGTTTCACTGGCTATCGTTTGCCCTGGCCACGCCCGTGGTATTTTTCTCAGCGCAACCTTTTTTCCGTAACGCATTGCGTGATCTAAAAACCGGCGTTCTTGGCATGGATGTGCCGGTCTCGCTAGCCATTGGCGGCGCCTATTTGGCGAGCAGTTATGCAGTGCTGTTTAACGTTGGCGATGTTTATTTCGACTCGGTCGCCATGTTTACCTTTTTCTTGCTATTTGGCCGTTATGTAGAAGGTAGGGCCAGACGGCGCAGCGGCCACAGTGGCAATGCGCTGAGCGGCGTTTTGCCAGTGTCCGCTATTCGCCTTGAAGCTGATGGCAGTGAACGCATTCTGCCTGCCAGTGAACTTAAAGAAGGCGACCGCGTGCTCATCAAGCCCGGTCATGGCGTTCCCGCTGATGGCATTATCGAAGACGGCGAATCCAGCCTTGATGAGTCGATGCTGACCGGTGAGTATTTGCCAGTGACTCGACGGGTAGGCGAAAGCGTGGTGGGTGGCAGCCAAAACATGGAAAACCCGCTCACCATAAAGGTAACCCATGCTGGCAATAGCGCCAGAGTGGCCGGTATTGTCGATTTAACCGATCGCGCCTTTGCAAGTCGCCCACGACTTGCCCAGATGGCGGCGCGTATGGCGCACCTGTTTGTATTACGGCTGCTGATCGTTACCGCGTGTGTCACTGTAGCATGGTGGTTTATTGATCCGTCTCGTGTGCTATGGGTGCTACTCTCGGTATTAGTAGTCACCTGCCCTTGTGCACTGGCACTGGCCACCCCTACTGCGCTGACAGCAGGACATGGCCAATTGCGCCAGCGAGGCGTACTCATTACACGTGCTGACGCGATCGAATCACTCTCCAACGTCACCCGCGTGATTTTTGATAAGACCGGTACGCTGACCCGCGGCGAAATGCAGCTAACCCAAACGTATCCTATTGACCAACAGCATCTCGCCCACAGCGAGACGACGCTCAGTGAAGAGCGTGCCCAAGCCATCGCAGCGGCGCTAGAGGCACACTCTGAACACCCCATTGCCAGGGCTTTTCGCCCATTTCGGGATGCCACTCTGCAGGCACGCAACGTCAAAAGTGTGACCGGAAGCGGGCTAGAAGGCACTTTGAACGGCGCAACATGGCGATTAGGTAAACCCGATTTTGCGACGACAACCGCGCTGCCCCAGCCAGGCACCGGCCAGTGGCTTTTGCTCAGTGAAAACAACGCACCACGTGCCTGGTTCAAGCTGCACGATGGCGTTCGTGAAGATGCGGCTCAAACCGTTGCCGCACTTCAAGCCCGTGGACTGAAAGTAGAACTACTTTCTGGTGACACGCAAGAAGCGGTAGAAAGCTTGGCAGAACAGCTCAATATTACCACGTGGCACGCTGGCAGATCGCCTGAGGGCAAGCTGGCGCGATTACGTGAGTTACAAGCCAGCGGTGAGCGTGTCGTGATGATCGGTGACGGTATCAATGATGTGCCGGTATTGGCTGGCGCTGACGTTGCCATTGCTATGAATGGCGCCACAGATCTTGCCCGGACCCGCGCCGACGCGATACTGCTCAGTCCACGCCTAATGCGTATTTTTGAGGCGATTGATATTTCCTGCGCCACACGCCGAATTATGCGTCAAAATATGCTGTGGTCGGTTTGCTACAATTTTTCGGCACTGCCTTTAGCAGCAATGGGCTTAATTCCCCCCTGGCTCGCTGCGATTGGCATGTCGCTAAGCTCCCTGGTTGTGGTAGGTAACGCGCTGCGTCTCACTCGCTGGCGTACGCCGCCCGCCCCTCAGATTGCCCTATCAACACCGGTGATGGCATGACGATTTTATACTTACTGATTCCCCTTTCACTCACTCTTCTGGGCCTCGCGGTGTGGGCGTTTTTTTGGGCCGTGAAACACGGCCAATTTGACGATTTGGAAGGCCCAGCCCACCGCATCCTATTCGACGATGATGAGAATGACCTGACTCCCGAGCAGCGTGCCGCGCGTAAAAAAAGTGGCTCTTCTTCTCAAGATAACCAAGAGCCACCTGCATGAATCCTACGGGACTTGATTTACCGCCCCTGCTAGCCGCGTTTGTATTTGGCTTAATGGGCGGCGCCCACTGTATCGGCATGTGTGGCGGCATTATGAGCGCGCTGACCTTTGCCGTACCGCCTAGCATGCGACACCCTGCCCGCATGGGTGGGCTGCTGATTAGCTATAACGCCGGACGCATTCTCAGCTATATGGTGGCGGGTGCCATTGTTGCTGCACTTGGCACACTTATCTCACTTTCACCGTCTGCACGTGTTGCACTGCAGGCTTTCGCCGCATTGATGCTCATCCTAATGGCGCTCTATATCGCCAACTGGTGGAAAGGACTGCTGAAAGTAGAAGCGGTGGGAAGACACCTTTGGCGTTATATAGAGCCAGTAGGTAGACGCCTGATGCCTGTCGTGCATCTTCCTCAAGCCTTCGCCCTAGGGACGCTGTGGGGCTGGCTGCCCTGTGGTTTGGTTTACTCCATGCTAGCCTGGAGCTTAGCGATTGCAGACCCACTCGATGGCGCGCTGCTAATGGGTGCTTTTGGACTGGGTACACTCCCCGCTCTGCTGGCAACAGGACTTGCAGCACAGCAGTTAAGCCATTTAATTCGCCACCCTGCCACTCGCAGCGTCGCTGCACTGTCGATTATCAGTTTCGCCCTTTGGCAACTATGGACGCTTATCTCCCTAACAACGCATTAGTCAGACCCTCCTATAGTTTGATATAGCTCAACGCATTCCAAGTGACACCGACGTAGCATGCCGAGAGAACACTGAGCGACGGCGCTCAGTCACTCCTTTTGTTTACTTCTCACTTCGGAGCGCTCGCCATGCCCGTTCATGCCACTGCTGCCTTCTCACCTACCAACACGGAAGTGTCTGGGGCTAATGCCTGGGATGAAACGCTACTGCGTCGCTATGACAAAAGTGGCCCACGTTACACATCCTACCCAACAGCTCTCGCGTTTCATGAGCAGTTCAGCGCCGATGACTTTACTCAGGCGCTAGCGCGCAGTAACGAGAGCCACCGTCCGCTATCCCTATATGTGCATGTGCCCTTTTGTCGAAAAATTTGCTTCTACTGTGCTTGCAATAAAATCGCAACGAAGAATACCGCCCTTGCGGAACCTTACCTTTCTCGGCTAGATCGGGAAATGGTGCTCACTGCCCGCCATTTAGACACTTCACGCCCGGTGCAACAGTTACACTGGGGAGGTGGTACGCCCACATTTCTAACCTTGGCACAGATGGGAGACCTGATTGATCGCCTAGATGCCCGTTTTGGTTTATCTAGCTCAGCCGATCGCGATTACGCTATTGAAATAGACCCTCGCGAAGCAGACGTATTTACTTTGCGCCACCTACAATCTCTCGGCTTTAATCGACTAAGCCTTGGCGTACAGGATTTAAACCTGCAGGTACAAAAAGCTATCAACCGCGTACAACCCCGGGTACTCACCGAAACGTTAATGGAAGAAGCTCACCGTCTTGGTTTTCGCTCACTCAATCTTGATTTGATTTATGGGCTGCCATTTCAAACCGAAAAAAGCTTTGCCGAGACGCTAAACCAAGTCATCGAACTCAACCCCGCACGGCTGTCGGTATTTAATTATGCGCACATGCCCACCCGCTTTGCGCCACAGCGACGCATTAACGAAACGGACCTTCCCAGCGCTGATGAAAAGCTGGCTATTTTGCATACCACCATAGAAATGCTGACTAATGCAGGCTATGTGCATATTGGCATGGATCACTTTGCACGACCTGACGATAGCCTAGCGATTGCACAGCGCAACGGCACCTTACAACGCAATTTTCAGGGCTACTCTAGCCATGCACAGTGCGATTTAGTTGGCTTAGGCGTATCCGCTATATCACGGGTTGACGACGTTTACGCACAAAACCCGACTCAGCTTGGCCAATATGAAGCAGCCTTAGATCAAGGTAAGCTGGCAACCGTCAAAGGATTAAGGTTAAATAAGGATGACCTAATACGAAGAGACGTGATTGAACGGCTAATGTGCGACATGCACATTGATCTAGCGGCAGTTGGAAGGCGTTGGCACATCGATGCTAGTGATTATTTTTCCACCGCAATTGAGCAATTGAAGACAGCTGAGCAAGACGGTTTAATCACTCGCCATCGGCAAGTTATTAGCGCCACCCCCACTGGGCGGCTGCTGATTCGCCATTTGGCGATGGCCTTTGATGCTCGCATAGCTGACCAGCCGACTCAGCGCTACTCTAAGATTGTATAAGCTTGTTGAGACGTCTTGCCTCTGGGCCTATGATGGCTAACGAGAAAGGGAGAATGATATGCCACACCCCGCCAGCCAACGACGCTCACTACTGCAAGAGGCGCGCTGTCAGACCTGTAGCCTAAGCTCGCTGTGTCTGCCGCTTGCCTTAGAGCTTGAGGATATGGGCCAGTTTGATGCCATCATTCGCCGCCGCGCACCGCTCAAAAAAGGCGAGCCCCTGTTTCGCCAGGGCGATCACTTCACCAGTGTGTATGCCGTCCGCTCAGGCAGCCTGAAACAGGTGACCAGCGAAGGGAACGGCAATGATCAGCTGACAAATTTCTACCTTCCCAGCGAACTAGTGGGATTGGACGGAATTGATGAAGAGCACTACCCCGGTAGCGTCATTGCACTGGAAACCACAACGGTATGTGAAATTCCATTTGATCGCTTGGACCTGCTTTCCGAAGAACTGCCCGAACTACGTGGCCAGCTTTATCGGAGCATGAGCAAAGAATTGCGGGATGACCGGCGCATGATGCGCTTGCTATCGCGTAAGACGGCCGATCAACGACTAGCCAGCTTTTTAGTCACCCTTTCAGACCGTTTTCGTCGACGTGGATACTCGCCTTATAGCTTCAGACTCTCCATGTCCCGCGCCGACATCGGCAATTACTTAGGCTTGGCGGTAGAGACGGTCAGCCGTATTCTTAGCCGCTTTCAACAGCAAGAGGTGGTGGCTGTTTCAGGGCGCGAGGTTAATATTTTAGATATGCGGCGCCTCATCACGCTAACTGAAGAGGAAGAACAGTCGGCTAGTCCACGCTAAGCGCCTGAATACGCCCTTCCATCAACGCCGCTTGTTTGGCTTCAAGGCCAGCAAAGTCAAATAAACGGCGGTCTGCTAGCTGGGAAGGCGCTACATTGGTCACCGCTTTAAACATGCTCTCTAGACGTCCTGGATGTTTTTTATCCCACTCAGCCAACATATCTTTGACAACTTGACGCTGGAGATTGGGCTGAGAGCCACATAAGTTGCAGGGAATAATCGGGAATTCCATTAGCCGAGCAAACTCTGCAATATCAGCCTCTTTGCAGTAGGCAAGGGGGCGAATGACAATATTCTTGCCATCGTCAGATAAAAGCTTGGGAGGCATTGCTTTCAAAGTGCCACCAAAGAACATGTTAAGAAATAACGTTTCTAAAATATCTTCACGATGATGCCCTAGGGCAATTTTCGTAGCCCCAATTTCCTCGGCAAACCCATAAAGAGAGCCACGTCTTAGTCGTGAGCAGAGCGCGCAGGTCGTTTTTCCTTCCGGGGTTTTCTCTTTCACCACCGAGTAGGTGTCACGCTCTAGAATGTGGTATTCAACCCCCATTTTATCTAGGTATTGGGGCAACACATGCTCCGGGAAGCCTGGCTGTTTTTGATCCATATTGACGGCGACCAGAGAGAAATTAACCGGCGCGTTGCGCTGCAGGTTAAGCAGTATCTCCAGCATCGTATAGCTATCTTTGCCGCCAGACAGGCACACCATCACCTTGTCACCTTCACCAATCATTTGATAATCAATGATGGCGTTGCCAACCTCTCGCCGTAAGCGCTTTTGTAGCTTATTAAATTCACGCTTCTGTTTAGCGGCGTGATGCTCGGATGGTGTCTGTGCGCTATTAACAGCAGGGCTGTCAACAGAAACAGTATCAGGCGCTGCGGGGTCAAAATAGTCAGGTTGTAGCATGGTGTAGGCACTGCCGATGGTAGAAGAAGCAGCGGGCATTCTAACAAGACTCACCACGTCCACCCAAGATAAACCCGTGGATTCATCCCATGAGGGTAGTAACGACTATCCCTGCTGGGCGATCTCGCGCTGCAAACGCAGATATAAAAGCGCGCTTGCGGTTGCATCCCCCAGCACTCCCATCCACTGAAGAGCGGGCATTTGCCAACGAGCGAGCGCTTCCGTCAAGTGGCCGTTCGTCTCACACTGCGGATGTAAGCGACGCAGTTGGCGATAGTGTAGCTTACCAACATCGACCTGGGCATTGGGCAAACCAAATCCCAACCCTGCTTTAAACAAAAGATTAAGGTGTTCCACCGAGCGGCCTAACTGCCAACCAATTAGCGGCCGATTACCGATGAATTCAGCTAGCGCCCCAAGATGCTCAGCGTTAGGCGCCAGCACCGTGTCCGTCGCATACAGCTGATGATGTCGCCGCAGCGCGGGGGCGTTGTTGTTCTGCTCTTCTGCCAGGGTAGCCACCCAGGCTCGGCTGGTCTGCACTCTCCCTGGGCTTAAGACAACAGCAGCGACGCTGACCACCGGCGCTTGGCCTGGGCTAGCCTGGCAGGCAAGCGCCACCATTTCCTCCCCCATGTAGGGCTGAAACAGCCATGCGTAGGGGGAATCTGCCCAGCGTCGGCGGTCGCTTTCGCGCTGCATTAATGTACGCAGCGAGCCACTGAGTAGTGACATATGCCGGTCTAACAAGCGCATTCCGCTCACGAATACTCCAAATGATAACGATGGGAGAGCCGCTGCTTAAAATCTTTTACGATATGCAGCGCCTCACGCAGCAGATCACGCTCAAGGGACGAGAGTTCTTGCACCACCACACGGTTGCTGCGCTGCTGAGTCGACGCTTCTGCTGTCTGCAACTGCTGCTTTAAACGTAGTTCGGTAAACAGCGCCAGCGCCTCGCCCAGGTCATCCGCAAAACGGCGATCAAGACGACCATCTTCTGCTAAAGCGTCCAGGCGATCTAAGGTGGAAGTAGCATTAATGCGTCGCTCGAGGGCCATTGTGCGCACCCCATGAACAATGGGAAAAATACCGCCTTTTTTAATATCGATCCCATGCTGGGGCTTTTTTAAGGAGCCAAATAGCGTTAGCGGTGTTGAGAAACGCAGTGCAGCGCGCGCAAAGTAGGACAGCAATAGCTCATCCCGTGAGCAGCGTTCAAACAGCTCCGCACGCACGCTGTCTAGCAATTGCGGATTACCAGCCACACCATGGGCATCCAGTAAAATCGCCAGCTTCATTAGGCTATCGCCATCTCTTGCACTCACCCATTTAGCAATGTTGTTTTTCCATTGCGACACAGTGCCAACCCATTCAGGATTAGACACCATGATATTACCTGGGCATGGTGGGTAGCCGAGCTGAATCAGCGTTTGGGTAAGCGCATTCATGTCTTCGGCAAGCGAAGGCCATTGGCTGTCATCGGCTAAAATCAGGCCATTATCTTGATCTGTTTTAAGAATTTGTTCGCCGCGCCCTTCACTACCCATCACCATTAGGCAACTTTGGGAGTGATACTGCTCAGGAATAACAAATGACCACGCTTTATTGATGATTCGGCCATTCAACGCGGCCAGTAGGTCCATGGCAAAACGTAGTTTGACCCCTTGCGCCATAAGCGCATTCACCAATTCTGGCGTACGTTGGCTGGCAGCCGCCAATGCTTCTAAGCTACTTGCCTGCTCCACCTGCAGACTAACGACATAGCTACGGCTCGAAAAATAGCTAAGGACATCCGTTAGCTCCACCACCCCTTTCAGGGCGCCCTGTTCCATCACCACCACCCGCGTTACTTTATGCCGCGTCATCAGCACGAGCGCTTCAAATAAGTATTGATGGGGGGTAACGGTTACCAACGAGAAATGGGCCACATCCTCAACGGGCGCTGTATGCTCAAAGTTGTTCAGCACCACACCATTGAGCAAATCGGTTTTGGTGACAATGCCAAACTCCCCCTGGGTTTTGACTAGCAAACTATCTGCATGGCTATCGTTGAGCTGACGCACCGCGCTGGCAATATCTGTCGATGCATCCATGATAAGAGGTTCACGCATACATTCGCTGACCTTAGCCAACATAAAGCCGGCCATGGTCACGCCGCCTTCGGCACGCTTTTCAGTCATTAACCGCGCTTTGTGAGATAGCGACTGTTTGAAGAAATTTTCGAAGTCGGGATGATGACGGCATAGTTTTATAAATAGCGCCTTCGGCATCACATAGCACAAGCATTCTTGCTCAGCTTGGAAGCGATAGCGGCTTTTACCATTCAGAATACTAATGGCACCAAACAGATCACCAGCCGTGTAGTGCCCAATCCGTGCACTGGACGCTGGCAGGGTAGGATCCAGTTCAGCAACTTCGCCCTTGTGAATCAAAAATACCGATTCACCCGCTTGCCCCATCTCGATAATAATTTCATCACGATCAAAATAGGCGATGTCCATACCACGACGAACGTGGTCACGCCCTTCATCATCAATTAATGTGAAGGGCAATTGGGAAAGATCAACGTCAATCATGAGTGACCCCAGTTAATCGCGATGAAGAACACAATGGCTTAAGATTTGATTGCTTTTTAACCAACGCCTTTATTA
Organism: Halomonas sp. 3F2F; assembly: GCF_014897805.1. Lineage (NCBI taxonomy): Bacteria > Pseudomonadati > Pseudomonadota > Gammaproteobacteria > Oceanospirillales > Halomonadaceae > Halomonas > Halomonas sp. 3F2F. The sequence goes on along the minus strand of NZ_JABUZE010000088.1, from coordinate 25,796 downwards.
TACCTTTTGCTATACCGCTAACGTCGTAAAGACGTTCGTTTAGCGACCAAAGTAGCGACATGAATTAGCAAACTTGGCCATTTAATATACCACCTATTAAAAGTAGCAAACATTGCTTTTAAGCGACCCATAGACCATCGTCCTATCACCCAGGAAGAGAAACTAAAAAAATATCAAAAACAAGTATTTATTTTAAAAAACAAACATCACAATACGTACTGAAAGCTCATTGATACCAAAGTCTGGGATTTATTTTTTGCAATTATTGCCCACTATTAACAACGGGCTATACAGGATGTTCACGTGGCACTTGTTAAACACTTATCAAGGCACTGAAGAAAACCTTGCCAAACCATTAACCAGCAGAGCAACTTAACCAACAAGGTGATATGCGTCTAATCGCACTAAATCATCGCAGACAACTAAAAGAGCGGTTTTCTATGAAGGATTGCCCTAATGGATCACACGCTATCCTGAGTTAACTTTCCAACCCTAAAAATCACAACTGGAGAGCACCACAATGGCAGATGACAAATCCAATGCTGCTGAATACTGGAAAGCCAACGTCCGATTAATCTTTGGATGCTTGGCCGTTTGGGCGTTCGTTTCTTATGGATGTGCCATCCTCTTTCGTCCGCTGTTAGCGGGCATTCCCGTTGGTGGGACTGACTTGGGCTTTTGGTTCGCTCAACAGGGCTCCATCCTCACCTTCATCGTACTGATCTTCTTCTATGCCTGGAGAATGAACAAACTCGATGCAAAATTCGGCCTTGGGGAGTAAGCCAGTATGAGCCAGTTTGCCATTAACTTACTGTTTGTCGGCGCGTCGTTTGCGCTCTATATCGGGATTGCGATATGGGCACGAGCCGGGTCGACTAAAGACTTCTACGTTGCTGGTGGTGGCGTTCACCCTATCACCAACGGTATGGCGACTGCCGCTGACTGGATGTCAGCGGCATCGTTTATTTCAATGGCCGGTCTGCTAGCGTCTGGCGGATACGCTAACTCCACCTTCTTGATGGGCTGGACAGGTGGTTACGTTATCCTGGCAATGCTGCTAGCGCCTTACCTGCGTAAGTTTGGCAAGTTTACAGTGCCTGACTTTATTGGTGACCGTTTCTACAGCAACACTGCGCGCTTCGTCGCGATTGTGTGTTTGATCGTTGCCTCTGTTACTTACGTTATCGGTCAAATGACCGGTGCTGGTGTTGCTTTCTCGCGCTTCTTGGAAGTGAGCAACACCTGGGGTATCTGGATCGCAGCGCTGATTGTGTTCCTGTATGCCGTTTTTGGCGGCATGAAAGGCATTACCTACACGCAGGTCGCTCAGTACGTAGTGCTTATCATCGCCTACACTATTCCGGCGGTGTTCATTGCCATGCAACTAACCGGCAACCCGATTCCGATGTTTGGTATGTTCAGTACTCATACGGAGTCTGGTATTCCGCTACTGACCAAGCTGGACGAAGTGGTCAATGCACTTGGTTTCCGCGACTATACCGCCGACGTCGATAATAAGCTGAACATGGTGCTGTTTACCCTGTCGCTAATGGTGGGTACTGCTGGTTTACCCCATGTTATTATTCGCTTTTTCACTGTGCCGAAAGTTGCTGACGCGCGCTGGTCCGCTGGTTGGGCACTCGTGTTTATTGCGCTGCTGTATCTCACCGCTCCTGCGGTTGGTTCCATGGCGCGCCTGAACTTGGCTACCACCGTCTATCCAGAGATGGCAGGACAAGTAGAGAATTACGAAGAAGCCGCCCGCAATCCGATTCTCTATGAAGATCGTCCTGAGTGGGTGCGCACGTGGGAAGAAACCGGGCTTATCGCCTTCAACGATCTTAACAATGACGGCCGCATCCAAATGTACAATGATGCTACCGACTATTCTGATCGTGGCTGGGAAGGTAACGAGCTGACCGTTAATAATGACATTCTGGTATTAGCAAACCCAGAAATTGCCAACTTGCCAGGCTGGGTTATCGGCCTGATTGCAGCAGGCGGTATTGCTGCGGCCCTCTCAACAGCAGCAGGTCTACTATTGGCCATCTCGTCAGCCATTAGTCACGATTTGATCAAAACAATGATCAATCCGAAGATCTCTGAAAAGGGTGAAATGCTGGCAGCACGTATTTCAATGGGCGGCGCGATTCTTCTGGCTACCTATCTTGGGCTTAATCCGCCCGGGTTCGCAGCGCAGACGGTTGCACTTGCCTTTGGTATCGCTGGTGCCTCACTGTTCCCAGCGCTGATGATGGGCATTTTCTCCAAGCGCATGAACAGCAAAGGCGCGATTTGCGGCATGCTGGCAGGTCTAATCTGCACCCTGCTCTACATCTTCACCTATCTCGGTTGGTTCTTCGTCCCCGGCACCAACATGCTGGCCAACACGCCAGATAATTGGATTCTGGGCATTTCACCGCTCTCCTTCGGTGCAGTAGGTGCGATGATTAACTTTGCAACTGCGTTTGCTGTCTCTAGCGCAACGGAAGAGCCTCCGCAGGAGATTCAAGACCTGGTAGAAAGCGTTCGTTATCCGAAAGGTGCTGGTGTCGCGGTCGACCACTAAGTCATAATCGGCTCCTCCTCTTTGGCACACTGCCATTAGATTCGGAATCGATACTTATCATCGGGCTTCCTTAGGGGAGCCCGATGTCATTTAGAAAGGATATTTTATGATCTGGCATCTTGTTGCCGCTGTATTTGCAGGGCTTGCCGCCGCAGGGATAGGTCTATTACTTAGAACGCTTAGCCGTAAACGGCTGCCTAAATGGATTGTGCCCGTTTTTGGTGGCCTGGGTATGCTGGGGTATCAGGTCTCAACCGAATACAGCTGGTTTGAACACAAGCGCTCTCAACTACCTGAAACTGCCATCGTCATTTCCAGCGATACGTCTAGTGCCGTGTGGCGACCATGGACCTTTGTGTTCCCGATGACGACTAAATTCAGCATCGTTGATAGCGACAATGTGCGCGCTCGTCACATTGACGATGAGTTAATTGCTGAATTTATTCTCTATCAATTCGAACGCCGCCATACCGATATACTGACCACCCAGCCTTATGTCTTGAACTGTACTCACCGCGAGATAGTCCCCCTGAATACAGAGACGGGCGACGCTGAGTTAAGCGAGCGTCGCACGCTACGGCAAACTGCGCCGTTGTTAACAACCGTTTGCCAACTTGCCGCCGATCAGCAGACGTGATGCCCCTCCTTCGCCTAGAATAGGGTCTTTAGTTAGATGATCGTTATTTGATATTAGATCGTCGCTAGGCGAAGCCTTCAACGTGGGGAGACGACATGTTTCATGGCGGTCTGCTGGTCGCGGTATCACTGCTTTACATTGCGGTGCTGTTTGGAATTGCCTGGTTCGGTGATCGTCGTGCACGGACTCACGGCGCCAGTCGCAGACGGCCAATCATCTACAGTTTGGCATTGGCCATTTACTGCACCTCGTGGACGTTTTACGGCGCGGTGGGGCAAGCAGCCACGGCTGGCTGGTCATTCGCCAGTATCTTTGTCGGGCCAATCTTAACGTTTTTACTGTTTTGGCCTGTTCTGGCAAAAATGATTCGTGTTGCCAAACACCAAAACGTCACGTCAATCGCTGACTTTATTGCTTCCCGCTACGGCAAAACCCAATCCCTTGCGGCGTTTGCTAGTTTAGTTGCCCTCATTGGCACCCTGCCCTACATTGCCCTGCAGTTAAAAGCGGTGTCTACCACCTTTAGTGTTCTTACTGACGCAGCGGATATGACCCATACGCCGCTGTTTGGCGACACAGCGTTTTATGTCGCTATCGTCATGGCAATCTTCGCTATCCTTTTTGGCACTCGCCACACGGACGCGACAGAGCACCACGAAGGGTTAATTCATGCAGTAGCATTTGAATCTCTGGTAAAGTTGCTGGCTTTTGTCATCCTCGGCGCTTTTGTTACCTGGGGCATGTTTGATGGCCTCGGCGAACTGATGGGCCACGCCGAAAGTCAATTGGAGTTGCAGCGCCAGCTAGCCAACCAAGATTTTGGCCAAAGTTTCTGGGCGCAAACGCTGCTCGCCATGCTCGCCATACTTTGCCTGCCTCGTCAGTTTCATGTGGCAGTGGTGGAAAATATCCATCCAGATGATGCAACGAAAGCACGCTGGCTATTTCCTCTTTACTTACTTGCTGTCGCCTTTTTTGTGGTGCCTTTGGCGGCAGCCGGTCTACTGCTGTTTTCGGAAAGCGGGGTTGAGCCTGATACTTACGTACTTGCTCTTTCGATGGCGTCTGGCCAGCAGTGGCTGACCCTGCTCACCTTTATTGGCGGATTTTCTGCCGCGACAGGCATGGTTATTGTGGCGGCAGTGGCAGTATCCATCATGATTTCTAATGAAATTGTGATCCCAGCACTATTTAGGTTGCGTTGGTTCGACACCAAAGCTCGTGACTATGGCCGCTTAGTACTCCGCGCGCGCCGCCTGACGATTGTTGCTGTATTGGCAATGGCTTACGGCTTCTATCAGCTCATTGCCGAATTCACCTCGTTGGCCTCAATTGGCATGCTGTCCTTTGCGGCCGCCGCTCAGTTTGCCCCCGCACTCATCGGCGGGCTGTATTGGAAGCGCGGTAACCGCCTCGGCGTTATTGTTGGCATGAACGCAGGCTTTGCGATTTGGGCATACAGCTTGTTAATGCCGGCTATGATCAATGCCGGAGTGCTGCCTCAAGCATGGCTGGCGGGCGGCCCCTTAGGGCTTAATTGGCTATCGCCGACAACCCTCTTTGGCTTAAACCTCAGCGATCCATTTACCCACGGAGTCATGCTGTCGCTGGGTATCAACTTGTTCTGCTATATCTTTGTGTCACAGGTGACTTCTCAGCGGGTCGTCGAGCGTATTCAGGCATCGCTGTTTGTCGATAGCGTAGAAACTCGTCAAACATCCGTAAACCGCCCATGGACAGGTGCCACCACTGTCGGTGACCTTAAAGTGCTGTGTGAGCGTTTTCTTGGGGCAGACCAAGTGGATCGTGCATTTGAGGATTACGCACGCCGCGCGGGCAAACCCATGGAAGATAGTTCACGGGCGTCTATCGACGTCATCCAATTTACTGAGCGCTTTCTTGCGTCAGTGTTAGGCGCATCGTCAGCACGGATAGTCGTTAACTCGGCGCTTCAGGGGCGCGGCATCGGCATTTCAGATGTCATTTCAATCGTTGATGAAGCCTCTCAAGTCTTAGAGTTCAACCGCGCACTACTGCAAGCCACCATTGAAAACATCAACCAGGGTATTAGCGTGGTTGACCAAAATTTGCGCTTGGTGGTGTGGAACCAACGCTATTTAGAGCTGTTCCGCTTCCCTGATCACTTGATACGGGTCGGCGCCCCCATGGATCGCATTTTTCGCTACAACGCGCACAGCGGCGAATATGGCCCAGGTGACCCGGAAGAGCATGTCCAACTGCTGCTAGACAACATTCGCGACGGCCAGCCTCACCGCTATGTGCGCTATCGCCAAGATGGCAGCGTATTGGAAGTCCAAGGCAACCCGATGCCTGGTGGTGGTTTTGTCTATACCTATCAAGATATTACTCAGCAGAAGCGCATCGAAGAGGCGCTGATCCGCTCTGAAAACAACATCCGTATCTACACCGATAATGTACCCGCACTGATTGCCTACTTTGATAAAGAGTGCCGTTACCTATTTACCAATCGCGCCTACGAACAAGCTTTCGACATAGATCGTAATGCCGTGATTGGACGCCGCTACGAAGACGTATTACCGGTTAAAAAAGCCGAAGAGCGCATGCCGTGGGTTCAGCGAACGCTGGCAGGCGAACGCGTCAGTTTTGAAGTCTCAATGCGCGTTAATGATGCCATGCGCTATATGCTGGTCACCTATACGCCCCACTTTGGCGATAGCCAATCGATTTTAGGCTTCTTCGCGCTTTATCAAGACATTACCGAGCGCCGCCAAGCCGAAATCGCCTTAAAAGTGACCAACGAAACCCTGGAAGAGCGCGTTCGCGAGCGCACGCAAGCACTTTCCGAGGCCAACGCGGCGCTGCGCCAAGAGAACCGTGTGCGCGCTGAAGCAGAGCAAGCGCTGCGCCAAGCGAAACAGTTAGCTGAAGATGCTAACGCCTCCAAAACGCGCTTTTTGGCTGCCGCTAGTCATGACTTGCTACAGCCGCTGAACGCAGCCCGGCTGTTTACCTCTGCATTAATGCAAAACGTCACCGCTAGCGACACCCAGCGCACCATCAGCCATATTGATAACTCACTTCAAGCCGCTGAAGAGCTGCTTGGCACTCTGCTAGATATTTCAAAGCTTGATGCGGGTGCGCTTACACCGCGACGCAGCCATTTTGCACTCGCAGATATTATTCGCCCATTGCGTGCCGAATTTGAAGTGATGGCCGATGACCGTGGGCTGGATCTTGTCGTCGTACCGACGCAACAATGGGTAGATTCCGATCCGCAGATGCTTCGCCGGATTGTACAAAACTTTTTATCCAACGCGATCCGCTATACCCAAGAAGGTCGTGTGCTACTAGGCTGCCGCCGCCAAGCGGGACGGCTTTCCATAGAAGTATGGGATAGCGGGCCTGGTATTCCTGAATCGAAGCTAACGGAAATTTTCCAAGAGTTCCGCCGATTGGATCAAGTCTCACGCCATAAAGAGAGTGAGAAAGGGCTTGGCTTAGGTCTCTCAATCGCTGATCGTATGAGCCGTGTACTTGACCACCCAATTAAGGTTCGATCCTGGGTAGGGGCGGGGACTGCATTCTGCGTCAGCGTTCCCATTGTTGCCGCCCGTGAAGTAACCTTAGCGGACCAAGAACCTCAAAACCGCCGTAGCGGTAATAAGTTAGCGGGTACCCGCATTGTGTGTATCGATAACGAAACGCTCATTTTAGAGGGCATGACGGCCATGCTAAGCGGCTGGGGGTGTGAAGTATTCACGGCGACCAGCATTGGCGGTGCAAAATCGATTCTGCGTAATATGGACGGCGACCCCGACGCCATCTTGGCCGACTATCATCTGGACAATGAAGTCACGGGGCTAATGGCACTCGAAGCACTCAGCGAGCGCTTTGAGGGAGCCGTACCAGGCATTGTGATTACCGCCGACCGCACGGAAGCGGTGGCCGAGGAGATCAAGCGTGCGGGTTATCAACTGCTGCTTAAGCCGGTCAAACCCGCCGCGCTACGCGCGCTTTTAACTCGCACTCTTCAGGCTAGCCGAGCAGGAGGGAAAACGTAATGATACGGCGGATTGATGCATCACATTGTCATTCCCGAAGCGAGACAGATGCACCACACCGTCATTCCCGAAGGGGGTTATCGGGAATCCAATTTGACCTTTCTCGCTGATGCCTAGGAGCCTGCTTCAAAATGGATTCCCGCTAAAAGCATGCGGGAATGACAAAGCGGCGAGGCAGATGCACCATACCGCCATTCCCGAAGCGAGACAGATGCATCACACCGTCATTCCCGAAGGGGGTTATCGGGAATCCAGTTTGACCTTTCTCGCTGATGCCTAGGAGCCTGCTTCAAAATGGATTCCCGCTAAAAGCATGCGGGAATGACACAGTGGTGAGGAACGCGGGAATGACGGAGCCGCGAGATAGACGCACCACACCGTCATTCCCGAAGGGGGTTATCGGGAATCCAACTTACCCTTCAAGAAGAAACTTTCGGCGGTTCCACTTCAAGTTTCTGAGCAGCAATAACAGCCTGGGTGCGCGAGTGCACTCCCAGCTTCCGCAGAATAGCCGTCACGTGGGCCTTAATAGTGGCTTCTGAGACGCTAAGCTCATAGGCGATCTGTTTATTCAACAAACCTTCCGTCAGCATATTGAGCACACGAAACTGCTGCGGCGTCAGAGAGGCAATTGCCTCCGCAAAACGCGACTCTTCTTCGCTGGTTTCATCTAAGACGTTCGCCAACGCTTCTGGCAGCCAAACTTCCCCTTGCAGAATTTCCCCCACCGCTTCAGCAATCAACTGTAGCGAGGAAGATTTAGGAATAAAGCCTGACGCGCTATAGTGGACCCCATCGTCAAGACAGAAATCATCTGAGTTTAAGCTATCGCCTCGACCATGGGTGCAGCTGCACAGCGCTGCCCTGAGTCTTGATCCTGTGGCGTGACCCTCTGACTACCGAAGTGGTCAGGAATGGAGGCGCCGCCACCGAGGCCCGACTGATAAACATCGTCTGGCGTGCGGTTGCCCAGTGACTGGTGGGGCCGCTGTGTGTTGTAAAACGCAAAGTAGTCGGACAGGCCGAGGGTCAGCTCGCCGAGGCGCGCATAGCCTTTGAGATACACGTCCTCGTACTTGACCGTCCGCCATAACCGCTCGACGAAGATGTTGTCGAATGCCCGGCCACGGCCATCCATGCTGATGGCGATGCCCGCATCCTTGAGCACTCCCGTGAAGGCTTGGCTCGTGAACTGAGACCCCTGGTCGCTGTTGAAGATCTCCGGCGTGCCGTGTAGCCGTAGGGCGCTCTCCAGGGCGTCTACGCAGAAGTCGGCGTCCATGGTGTTGCTCAGCCGCCAGCTCAGCACCTTGCGGCTGTACCAGTCGATGATCGCCACCAGGTACACGAAGCCATATGCCAGCCGGATGTACGTCACATCAGTACTCCACACCTGATTGGGGCGTGTGATTGACACACCTCGCAGCAGGTACGGGTGGATCTTGTGCTCCGGGTGCGGCCGGCTGGTCATGGGGCCCGGCGCCATTCCTGCCAGCCCCATGCCCCGCATCAGTCGCTGCACACGCTTGCGGTTGACCCGGAAGCCTCGGCGACCGAGTTCAACCACCATCCGGCGGCTGCCGTAGAACGGCCAGCGCGTGTAGATCTCATCGAGCGCATGGCATAGCTCAATATCCAGATCCTCTGGCATCTTCAGCTGTCGTTGAGCGTAAACCGTTGATCTGGCAATGCCTGCCAAGGCGCACTGTCGGAGTAGCGGCACCCGGTCAGTCGCGTCAATCCAGCCGCGGCGGATCATGGCAGGCTGATCCCGGACTTTTTTTTCAACCAGTCGAGCTCCATCTTCAGACGGCCGATTTCACCGTAGAGCTTTTCGTCAGTCTGATACTCAGGTTTGGGCTTCGGGCCACGCTTCTTGTCGAACAAGGTGGCGGAGTCAGCCAGCAGTGCCTTCTTCCACTGGCCGACCTGTACGGGGTGGACCCCGAACTCCTGCGCGATTTCGTTGGCCGTCTTGAGGCCACGAACCGCCTCCAAGGCCACCTTGGCCTTCAGCTCTGGAGAGTGGGTGTTACGTTTTTGCTTCGACATCTCTGGTCCCTTCGAAACCGGCCTCAGCATATCTTAAACCAGTGTCTTGTTTTCGGGGTCCACTATACGCCGTAATCGATGGCACGACGTACTACATAGGGCTCGTCACTGCCTGAAACAACCGCCACCGGAATATCGGGCATCTGGCCACGCAATTGAATCAAACCTGAGAAGCCATGCGCTCCTGGCATATGGAGGTCTAGCAAAATCAAATCAGCATCAGGATGTCGATTAACGACCTCAGTGGTGGCTTCCATGGTGTCGGCTTCGACAATCTCAGCCTGGGGGGCTAACTGGCGCAACGCCTGAGTGAGCGCTGCACGAAACAGCGGATGGTCGTCTGCGACGATAAACTTATGGGCTACTGCCATGGATATTCCTCCGGTTCCTCGAGCAGCGGGGTTGACTACCGCCGCGACGCTAGGCTCATACGGTTGAAGCATGGTACCCCATGGGCTTCGTCATTCCCAAGCATCACATGCACTATTTGTCATAGATACGTCATCCAAACAGAAATAACAGTGCCGGCTCCATGGCCGGCACTGCAACGGATCTGTCCAGTTTGCCTTATTTAACATAGCAAATGAATGACATCCGTCATTTAAAAGTGCCCCCATTAGAAAGATAACTGGGGGCAAAGAGCATTACTGGTTGGCACGATGCTCGATGAGTTCGTCCACTACTGACGGATCAGCCAGCGTGCTGGTATCGCCCAGGCCGTCACACTCATTAGCTGCAATTTTACGTAAAATGCGCCGCATAATTTTACCAGAACGTGTTTTTGGCAGCCCTGGCGCCCACTGAATTACATCTGGCGATGCAATCGGGCCAATATCTTTACGTACCCATTGAGTCAGCTCTTTCTTGAGTTCATCCGTGGGATCAACATCATCATTGAGCGTTACATAGATATAGATGCCCTGGCCCTTAATATCGTGCGGGAAGCCAACGACGGCGGCTTCTGCCACTGCCGAGTGAGCAACCAGAGACGACTCTATTTCAGCAGTGCCCATACGGTGGCCTGAGACGTTAAGCACGTCGTCAACCCGCCCTGTAATCCAGTAATAGCCATCCTCATCCCGACGACAGCCATCCCCAGTAAAATACATGCCATCGTAAGTAGAGAAGTAGGTTTGTACAAAGCGTTCGTGGTCGCCCCAAATGGAGCGCGCTTGGCCCGGCCAGGAGTCGAGAATGACTAGATTGCCTTCCGTCTCGCCTTCTAATTTATGGCCTTCATTATCCACCAGCGCGGGGTTCACACCAAAGAAGGGCGTTGTCGCAGAACCAGGCTTTAGATCTGTAGCACCGGGAAGTGGCGCGATCATAATGCCGCCCGTTTCGGTTTGCCACCAAGTATCCACAATAGGACACTGCTCATTGCCAATAACGCGATAGAACCACTCCCAGGCTTCTGGGTTGATAGGTTCGCCCACAGAACCCAGCAAGCGCAATGAATCACGTTTGCTAGAGTCCATCACGTTATCACCATGCGCCATTAAGGCACGGACAGCGGTAGGCGCGGTATAGAGGATATTGACCTGATGCTTATCGACAATTTCGCCCATGCGGCCATGGCTTGGGTAGCTCGGTACGCCTTCAAACATTAGCGTGGTTGCACCATTGGCAAACGGTCCGTACACGATATAGCTGTGGCCCGTCACCCAGCCTACGTCCGCTGTACACCAGTAAATTTCACCTTCTTGATAGTCGAAAACATACTGATGGGTCATCGCGGCGTAGGTCAGGTAGCCGCCAGTGGTATGCTTTAAGCCCTTAGGCGCACCGGTTGACCCAGAGGTATAGAGAATAAACAGTGGATCTTCGGCATTCATGGCCTCAACTGGGCATTCGGTAGACTGCTTATCCACCAGCTCGTCAAACCAAATGTCACGACCTTCCTGCCAATCAATATCACCGCCTGTACGCTTCACCACCAATACGTTTTTACATACATCGGTGCCGTTACGCGTCAACGCTGAATCGACGTTCTCCTTAAGGGGCACGTGTTTACCACCACGCACCGACTCATCAGCAGTGATCACCAGTTTAGAATCAGCACCAATGACCCGCTGAGCGACGGCATCCGGCGAAAAGCCGCCAAACACAACAGAGTGCACAGCACCAATACGTGCACATGCCAACATGGCCATGGCCGCCTCGGGAATCATCGGCATATACAGCGTCACTGTATCGCCTTTGTTAACTCCCAGCGACTTCAGGCCGTTGGCCAGCTGGTTCGTGCGCTCATAAAGCTCACGGTAAGTAATGTGTTTTGAATCGTTAGGGTTATCCCCTTCCCAGATAATCGCCGTTTGGTCGCCACGCTTCTCCAAGTGGCGATCTAGACAGTTGGCGCTAACGTTTAGCTCACCATCTTCAAACCAGCGAATATCAACATTATCGCGTGCAAAGGAGGTGTTTTTAATCTTGGTTGGCGTCTTGATCCAATCCAGACGCTTTGCTTGCTCAGCCCAGAAACTTTCCGGGTCGTCCATGGACTGCTGATACATTGCCGCATATTTATCTTTATCAGCCCATGCACTGGCAGCGATACTATCGCGCACTGGATAGACGTTTTTATGCTCGCTCATGAAGTTGCCTCTGTCCGTGAAATTGCACTCTCTAGAAAATGGTGTCGGTATTATTATTAGTCGCACCGACGCGCTTAATATTTACCTAGCATAAACCTCCCAACGCCGGCTTCCCTTTAGACATTGGTATTAACATTTTCAATATTAAAAACAATAAGTTAAAACACTTTCAAGGTTTTCTAAAAGCACTGTAGACCAAGGTCTGATCACAATGGCGGCAGCGATAGCGACGCCCCTTTACCACTAAAGAATGACGCCTGGCTGTGAAACAATGCGTTTGACAGCCACATTGATAATAATATGGCCGAGACTGGGCATCCTGAACATCAAAGCGATGAGTCACCTTAGGCTCAAGGCCAAACAGGTCTCGCATGACGGCTTGCCATTCTCGACCATGCGGTTTGAGCCGCGTGCCATTGGCTAAATGAAAGACTAACCAATGCGCCATTTCATGGGGAATCACCTCGTCAAAAAACGCCTGCCGATTATTGCTCAGTAAAACAGGATTAAAACGCAGCCCGCCACGCCCTAGATGGGCCTGCCCTGCTGAGGCACCTTTTAGGTCGAACCACACCTTTGGCGCTGGCAGCGCAGGATAGACTTCTTGGCAGCGTCTTAACGCTTCATCAGTTCTGTCTCGCACGGCGTGCATGAGCGCCTCTGAAGAGAGTGTTGCAAGTTTTTCAGCAGGCCATGGGGGCAGTGGTAAAGTCTTCATTAGTGATAAACTAACCAGTAACGATGTTGCCAACGAGTGTTGCCGATCAACATCTTTTTCTCAAAGACGATTTTTATGATGAGGCCCCTTATGGCAGAGCGCAATAACGTTCCCGCAGCAACGTCGCCCAATACCACCCCACCTCAGCCACTACTTGATGACGAGCAGCTTGATCGATTGGATGACTTTCTCGACTCAGAGCAGGTCGGCGAAGATGCGCTGGATCTTATCTCTGCCCATGGCTTTTTAGTGGCGCTGGCGGTTGCCCCTAGCGAATTACCCACCAGTCAATGGCTAGCTGAGCTGTTTCAGGGAGAGCCAAGTTATCGGGATGATGCCGAACGAGACGAGATTATCCAACTGTTAACACTGCTACGTGACAACGCCGTCGCAGTGCTTGAACAAGGTGGTTTACCAGAGCTACCCTTCGAGCTAACGCTCGATGGTATCCCCGCGGAGGAAACGCCCATCGGCGACTGGTGCGCGGGGTTTATGGAAGGTGTCTTTAGCGACGAAAGCGCGTGGTTCCAAGATGACGAAGAAGCTGCCGCCACGCTACTGTTACCCTTTATGTCGCTTTCAGGTTTATTCGATGATGAGCCAGAAATGGCTGAGATGGCCCAAGATCAGGCCAGTCAGGAAACCTTTGTTGCTCAACTGCCAGAACTAGTCCTGGATCTTTATCTTCATTACCGCGTGCCCCCCGAAACGCCGAAACCTAAGCCACGCAAGAAAACCCCGGCCAAAGGTAAAAAGCGTCGATAGCCGATTGCTAACCGCGCATTATTTAAGGCGGGTGACAATACCATCCACTACGCCATAGACCCACTCTCGGGCTCGCTGCCGCCAGGGCCGTGCGGCCCAGGCGGCAGCATCGACTTCTTGGCTGGCAGCAAAGTTACGCTCAAACAGCGATTGAACTTGTTTGGCGAAGGCTTGGTTTTCTACTTCTTGATTAGCTTCAAGGTTCCAGTGCAGATTCCAATGGTCGAAGTTACATGAGCCAAGACTGACCCAGTCATCGGCTAACACAAACTTGGCATGAATAAACGTGGGCTGGAACTCAAAAATCCGCACGCCGGCTTTTAACAACGCTTGGTAAAACCGTTGTCCTGCATAGCGCACGCCTGGGTGGTCATGTTTACTGCCCGGTAATAGTAAACAAACATCCACGCCACGCCGTGCCGCGCGAATCAGGCGTCGGCGCAGCGTGAAGGTCGGCACAAAATAAGGTGTACATAGCCAAAGCCGCTTGTTTGCCTGATTTACCCGCGCATGGAGCGAGTGGCGAATAGCTTGGTAACGATAACCCCTCGCTGACATCACTCGGCCGCGTATGCCATCAGCATAATGTACGGCTGTCCGCTGTGGCGGCAACACTGAGCTAGCCCGCCCATCACCTGCTTGCCGTGTTAGCCGGGAACGCCATAAGCGGCGAAAAAGCTCTTCCCAATCAGCGACTACCGGGCCTTCGATGCGCACCGCAATTTCGTACCATGCTTCCAGAAACTCATCCACCGCGCCAAATCCGCCGGTAAACGCAACCTCTCCATCCACGACAACAATTTTACGGTGGTCACGGCTTAAGTTGCGAGCCAGCGAGTGAAAACCAATGGGATTAAAGAACCGTAATGCGACACCTGCTTGCTCTAGGCGTATACGATCACGCTGCTCCAATCCCATGGAGCCATAACCATCGAGCAGCAAACACACCTTTACACCGCGTTCAGCAGCGTCGATCAGCGCATTACTCATCTGGTTCGCTAACTTACCTGACTCCATCAAGTAGAGCTCCACCAGCACGTAGTGCTCCGCTTGACTAACCGCATCAAACATAGCTGGCAAAAATCGCGTTGCTTCCGGCAACAGAGTAGTGCGGTTGCCTTCACGCCACACGTGCTGCATAGAGACTCCTTCTCTTGATGAAACGGCTCAGCGACGAGTTAGCGAACGATGGACGTACAAATCGTACCGGCTCGTTTTACCTTCCAGCGTATGCTGCGGCGCGGGGCCGCCGATAGGGGGTGCTTTACGGGGTCGCTTGACCACTACTCGATGCGTCGCTACATCCAACGCCGCTTCTAATAAGCTTGGTGCATCATCATCGTCTCCCGCCAACTCTCGAAACACGCGCATCTCTTTCTTGACCAACGCCGACTTCTCACGGTGCGGAAACATCGGATCAAGATGAATAACCTCAGGATCAAAAGCTGCGCTTTCCACAAGAGCAGCCAACTGCTTAGCGGCATCACCATGGCGGAGCGTCATACGCAAGGCAATCTCTGCTGTCGTCTGTGTTTTTGCAGCACGCGCGAGACCATCTTGAAGCAGTGCGGCAATCGCCGCGACACGTTCAATTAGTAAGACATTTGCGCCCAGGCTTGCCAGTACGAACGCATCCCTACCCAAACCAGCCGTGGCATCCACGACGTTAGGTGTGATGCCTTTAGCAAGCCCACAGGCTTTTGCCACTAACTGCCCGCGACCACCACCAAACTGACGGCGATGGGCTGCCTTTCCAGCGGCAAAATCCACGCTAAGCGGTTTTCCGTATTGGCGCTCATCACCTGACAGTGCCAATTGGCCATCAACGTAGCTAAGCGCTAACCCCGAAGGCAGCACAAGCGTCTCTGGGCTTGCCATGTGGCTCATGCTGGCTTTTTCCAGGCCACGTCGTTGCGCAAATAAACTGGCTGTGCTTCATTGGCTGCCTGACCTAACCCCGCTTCCAAATCACGAGCGGCGAGCCATGCCATCTCTTCGGCCCGTGGCTCAAGATCAGTGAGGTGCTGAGACATGTTGGCTTGTAGGCTTAACGCAAAGTCATCCCACAGCGTAAACCCCGAGCCCACGCCTACCCAGTCGGTCTCCTCCGCAGGCAAACAAAAGTTAGCAGGCGCCACGACTACTTCGTCACTTTGCAAGCTAAGCGTGTCATTTAAACAGTGCCAAGTAGCCGCATAGATTTCGCCCATACGGGCATCTAACGCGGTCACTACATGGCGAAAATGGTAGCGGCGATGGGCCTGAAGCGCGAGCGCTTCCAAGGTGGAAATACCCAACAATGGACGATCCAGCCCAAACGCCAAGCCTTGCGCTGCACCGGCAGCGATGCGCAAGCCGGTGAATGAACCAGGGCCACGCCCAAACGCAACCGCATCTAGCTGCTGCGTAGAAATATTGGCCTCAGCGAGAATGTCATCCACCATCGGCATTAAGCGCCGGGTATGGGCCCTTGGCGTCATCTCGAAACGCGCCAAGCATTCACGCTGGCTACCCTGCTGGCGCAATAAAGCCGCAGAGCAGGCACTAGAAGATGCGTCCAGT
Organism: Halomonas sp. 3F2F; assembly: GCF_014897805.1. NCBI lineage: Bacteria > Pseudomonadati > Pseudomonadota > Gammaproteobacteria > Oceanospirillales > Halomonadaceae > Halomonas > Halomonas sp. 3F2F. The sequence goes on along the minus strand of NZ_JABUZE010000088.1, from coordinate 9,856 downwards.
GCGAGAAGGTATAACGATGACATCGATTCTGCACTCCATAAAATAGACCGTCATTATACCTTTACGCGGCCTCAACGACGATGGCCCGCAGGTAACCTGCGGGCCATCGTGACATTCACTAGCATGTGCTACTTAGCAAAGCGCTTCTTTCACTTGCCGAGTAATGTCAGCCACGCTGCCTACGCCTTCTACGCGATGATACTGCGGCGCGGCCTCAGGGTCTTCTTTCGCCCACTGCTGATAATAATCTACCAACGGTGCGGTTTGGTCGTGATAAACCGACAGACGGTTGCGCACGGTAGACTCTTGATCATCTTCACGCTGAATCAGCGCTTCCCCAGTCACGTCATCTTTACCCGGCTCTTTGGGCGGATTATGGTCGACATGGTAAACACGCCCAGATGCCGGATGCACACGACGCCCTGCAAGACGGCTCACAATTTCTTCGTCTGGTACGGCAATTTCCAACACGTGGTCCAGCTTAACGCCAGCTTCTTTCATCGCATCGGCTTGCGGGATGGTGCGCGGAAAACCATCGAACAAGAAACCATTTTCACAGTCGGGTTGGCTAATACGCTCTTTAACAAGATCGATAATGACATCGTCGGACACCAAACCGCCGCTATTCATAATCTCTTTTACTTTGAGACCCAACTCGGTACCGTCCTTGATGGCCGCGCGCAGCATATCCCCGGTGGAAATTTGAGGGATCTTAAATTGCTCACAGATAAACTGAGCCTGAGTCCCCTTCCCCGCGCCGGGGGCACCCAACAGGATTAAACGCATGGCACTGCTCCTTGAATGTTAGTCGTTAGATATGAATAATTTTTGAATAATGGACTGACAATAACCGTGCCGTTCGGATGACACAACTCCCCAAAAGCCTGATAACGCATTTTTTTAACATTTTCTTAAGCAAAAACAGTCAGGTGGCAATTTCTTGTACTTTGGTCACCCTTCGTTGCAGACCTACTGAACTGTTTTAAACACAAGCGGCGCCCTATTGGGCGCCGCTGGTGGCTTACTGTGAGACGATTACAGCAGCAATCGGCGAATATCCGTCAGCACATCGGCCAGAAAGGCCGTAAAGCGGGCAGCATCCGCACCGTTAATCGCCCGGTGATCATAGGAGAGCGAGAGCGGCATCATTAAGCGCGGTTGGAAGGCGCTGCCATCCCATACCGGCTTCATCTGCGCTTTCGATACCCCCAGGATCGCCACTTCCGGCGCATTAACGATCGGTGTGAACGCGGTGCCACCAATCGAGCCAAGGCTCGAAATGGTGAAGCAGCCACCGGTCATCTCATCACGCTTAAGCTTCTTGGTTTGCGCTTTCTTGCCTAGCTCCGCCATCTCCTTGGCTATCTCGATCAAGGATTTCTTATCAGCGTTACGCACCACCGGCACCATCAGGCCATCCGGCGTATCCACGGCAATCCCAATATGCACGTAGTTTTTCCATACCAGCGTTTCGCCGTCGCCTTTCAGGCTGACGTTGAACTGGGGGAATTTACGCAGTGCAAAGGCACAGGCTTTGACCATAAACGGCAACGGTGTCAGCTTGGCGCCCTGGGCTTCAGCCTCGGCTTTCATGGCCTTACGGAAGCTTTCAAGCTCGGTAATATCGGCCTCATCGAACTGCGTCACGTGAGGCACATTGAGCCAGCTGCGGTGCAGATTGGTCGCGCCCATCTTGAGCAGGCGACCCATCGGCTTCTCTTCTATGTCGCCAAACTGACTGAAGTCAACTTCCGGTATCGCGGGAATGCCAGCACCACCACTCGCCGCCGGGGCAGCCGCTGTTTGTGCTTTACCCTGGTTGGCAATGGCCTGTTTCACGTAGGCCTGCACATCCTCTTTCAGCACCCGATCTTTCGGGCCACTAGGCTTAACAAGACCGAGGTCGACGCCGAGCTCACGTGCCAGCATCCGAACGGCGGGGCCTGCGTGTACCAGTTTCCCATCGCGGGGCTTATGAGAGGCCATCTGCGCTTCAGGGCTAGGCGTGCCTTCTGGTGAAGCGGCAGGCTTCGCACTTGACTGACTGGCACTAGAGGACTGAGCTTTCTCCGGCGCCGCTTTTTTAGGGGCTGCCTTCTTGGCACCCGCTACTTCTATATAACCAATCACATCGCCTTCAGAGACGGTGTCCCCCTCTTTCACAGTAAGCTCTAAGAGCTTGCCTTTGTAAGGGCTCGGCACGTCCATCGACGCTTTGTCAGATTCCAGAGTGATAAGAGGGTCTTCTTCGTTGACCTCATCACCTGCCGCCACACCAATTTCGATAATCGGCACGTCAGAAGAACCTGACAAGTCAGGTACACGAATCTCTTTGCGCTCAGGCTCACCGCTACCGCTATCTTCTTCAACGGCCGGTTCTTCAGCAGCGGCTTGCGGCTCGCTGCTGGCTTGGCTAGCGGCCTGCGATGCGTCTTCTTCAGCCGATGTATCACCGCCGTCGCCAGCGATTTCCATCTGGCCGATCACGTCGCCTTCCGAGACGGTATCGCCTTCCTTAACCGTGAGCGCAACGATCTTACCGCCGTGCGGGCTGGGCACGTCCATGGAGGCTTTGTCAGACTCCAGGGTGATCAGGGTGTCTTCGGCGTTGACCTCATCACCGGCGCTGACCGCGACTTCGATGATCTCAACGCTGTCGGAACCGCCCAGGTCAGGCACTTTAATATCGACCGTTTGCTTGCCGCCGCTGGCTTTCTTCGCTGCCGGTGCGGGGGCGTCTTCCTGCGTCGGTTTGTCTTCTTTCGCTGGCGCGTCGTTGGGCTGGCTGTCAGACGCGGGGGCTGACGTCTCTTCGCCACCGTCTGTGCCGCCTTCAACCTCCAGCTCAACGATGTCGTCGCCTTCGGAGACGCTATCGCCTTCTTTGACCAGCACTTTGAGCACCTTGCCGCCTTTCGGGGCCGGGACGTCCATGCTGGCTTTGTCAGATTCCAGGGTGATTAGGGTGTCTTCCGCTTCAATGACGTCGCCTTCTGACACCGCAATCTCGATGATTTCGACATCGGTATCGCCACCGATATCGGGAACTTTGATGATTTCGCTACTCAAGGTCGCGCTCCTTCCAAATCGGATCGAGCCGGCGGGCGTTTGCCCGCCGGGCAGCGGTTTAGCTGGTCAGCGGGTTTGGCTTGCTGGCATCAATGCCATACTTCTTCAGCGCCTCGCCGACGTGCTTGCGATCAAGCTCACCACGGTCTGCCAGCGCGCGTAGCGCCGCCACGGTGACGAAGTAGCGGTCTACTTCAAAGAAGTAGCGCAGCTTCTCGCGGGTGTCGGAACGGCCAAAGCCGTCCGTGCCCAGCACGGTGTACTCGCTAGGCACCCAGGCACGCACCTGGTCGGCGTAGAGCTTCATGTAGTCGGTGGAGGCAATCACCGGGCCGTCACGGCCTTCCAGGCACTTCGTCACGTGGGGCTTGTTGGCCTCAGCGTCCGGGTTCAGGAAGCCTTCACGCTCCAGCAGCAGCGCTTCGCGGCGCAGCTCGTTAAAGCTGGTCACGCTCCAGATATCCGCGCCAATGCCCCAGTCGTTGGCCAACAGCTCGGCAGCCGCTTCGACTTCGCGCAGGATGGTGCCAGAGCCCATCAACTGCACGCGGCCTTTGTCGCCCTGCGTTTCGTTGAGCAGGTACATGCCTTTGACGATATCGTCGGTGGGCACGCTCTCAAGCGCGGGGTGCTCGTAGTTTTCGTTCATCACCGTCAGGTAGTAGAAGCAGTTCTCTTTATCGGAGAACATGCGCTTCAGACCATCCTGGAGGATGACCGCCACTTCGTGGGCATAGGTCGGGTCGTAGCTGCGGCAGTTGGGGATGGTGGAGGCTTGAATCAAGCTGTGGCCATCCTGGTGCTGCAGGCCTTCACCGTTGAGCGTGGTACGCCCGGCAGTGCCGCCGACCATAAAGCCGCGGGCTTGCAGGTCACCGGCGGCCCAGGCCAAGTCACCAATGCGCTGGAAGCCGAACATCGAGTAGTAGACGTAGAACGGCAGCAGGGTGACGTTGTTGTTGCTGTAGGACGTCGCGGCGGCAATCCACGCGGACATGGCACCGGCTTCACTAATCCCTTCTTCGAGAATCTGGCCTTTCTGATCCTCGCGGTAGAACATGATCTGGCCTTTATCGACCGGCTCATACTTCTGACCTTCCGAGGTGTAGATGCCAAGCTGACGGAACATGCCTTCCATGCCGAAAGTACGCGCTTCGTCAGGAATAATCGGGACGACATGTTTGCCGAGCTTCTTATCCTTCACCAGACCGTTCAGAACGCGCACGAACGCCATGGTGGTCGAGACTTCGCGCCCTTTGGAACCGACCATTTGCGCGGCAAAGGTTTTGTCTTCCAGGCTGGGGATCTCCAGCGCCTCAAAGTCACTGCGGCGGCTCGGCAGGTAGCCGTTTAAGCGTTCCCGCTGCAGGTGCATGTATTTCAGCTCGGGGGAGTCTTCTTCCGGCTTGTAATAGGGCACATCTTTGAGCTGCTCGTCGGTGAGCGGAATACCGAAGCGGTCGCGGAATTTACGCAACGCCTCGTACTCCATGCTCTTGACCTGGTGGGATTCGTTGGCGGCTTCGCCATCGCCACTGCCCATGCCGTAGCCTTTGACGGTGTGCGCCAGAATGACCGTGGGCTTACCGTTGGTCTGGTTGACCGCTTCGTGGTAGGCCGCGTAGACCTTGAACGGGTCGTGGCCACCGCGGTTGAGCTTCCAGATGTCTTCATCAGACAGGTCGTTGACCATCGCTTCGGTTTCGGGGTACTTACCGAAGAAGTGCTCACGGGTGTACGAACCGCCGTTGGCCTTGTAGTTCTGGTACTCACCGTCGACCGCTTCATCCATGCGCTTTTGCAGGATGCCTTTCTTGTCCTTCTCGAACAGCGGATCCCAGTGACGTCCCCAGACCACCTTGATGACGTTCCAACCGGCACCACGGAACACGCCTTCGAACTCGTCCATGACGCGGGAGTTGCCGCGCACCGGACCGTCCAAGCGCTGCAGGTTGCAGTTGATAACGAAGATCAGGTTATCGAGGTTTTCACGCCCCGCCAGGGAAATTGCGCCCAGTGACTCCGGCTCATCACACTCGCCATCGCCCATGAAGCACCAGATCTTACGGTCGTACATGTCTTTCAGCTCACGGTGATGCAGGTACTTCATCACGTGGGCTTGATAGATGGCCTGAATCGGGCCAAGGCCCATGGACACCGTGGGGAACTGCCAGTAGTCCGGCATCAGCCACGGGTGCGGGTAGGAAGACAGGCCATCGCCGTCGACTTCGCGACGGAATTTATCCATCTGCTCTTCTGATAAACGGCCTTCCAAGTAGGAACGCGCGTAAATCCCCGGGGCAACGTGGCCCTGGATGTAAATCAGGTCGCCTTCAAAATCGCCTTTGGGGGCGCGGAAGAAGTGGTTAAAGCCAACATCGTACAGCGTGGCCGACGACATAAAGCTGGCAATGTGGCCGCCCAGCCCGGGGTTGGCGCGGTTATTACGGATGACCTGGGCAATGGCGTTGTAACGAATCAACGACCGAATGCGGCGCTCCATAAACAGATCGCCGGGCATCGGTGCTTCGCGATGCACAGGGATCGTATTCCGGTGCGGGGTTGTCACCGAGAAGGGTACCTTCATCCCGTCCCGGCGCAGGCGATCCGCCAAGCGGGTCATCAGGTAGCGGGCACGATCTTCGCCCTCACGATCCAGTACTGATTCCAGGGATTCCAGCCACTCCGTGGTTTCGAGCGGATCGAGATCTTCTCTTGTCTCCAGACTCATAGAGGTCTCTCCGAATGACGATAAATGACAATGAGCCCCGCCAACCCTTAGGGCCTGGGGCGGCTGCGGTGTTTAGCCACCACAGGCCGATAAAACGCCGACGCCTAAGCGCCGTGTAGATGTTTTCTTTCTACATTCAACAAGCTACGTACTTTTCGATGTAGTAAAGCTACACAATTGTCGTAAAAGTTAGCCTTTTGTATATGAGAAGATACCGCAAAGTCGTCACTCTGCCAATTCCAGCAAGCCCTAAAAGGCTATCGAAAACAGACTATTGCACCGCAACATAAAAAAACAGTAAGACTTTAGATGCATCTACCAAACGCTCAAAAATGTAGCCAAACTACCGTTTTATTTACTTACGAGTGAAGCACTTAATTAAGTTTACAACGTTCTTTGACGAATTTATTAGCCCGGCGCTAAGCATCTAACTGCTGAAAATAATAAGCCCAATCAAAGGCTGGTCCTGGATCAGTTTTACGCAGTGGAGCCACGTGGGCATGACCGGTAATACGCGACTTATCCAGCTGTGGGTAGCGCGCTATTAGCCACTGAGTTACCGCTACTAACCTTTGATATTGCGCTTTGGTAAAGGGGGTCACGTCGTCACCTTCCAATTCAATACCCACTGAAAAGTCATTTAAGGCTGTTCGCCACGCCTTTTGATACGGATCCAACCAGAATGAGCGCCCGGCATGCCAAGCGCGATGATCTGTATCAACAAACTGTAAGCACTCGCCATCGCGGCGAATCAGAAAGTGAGCCGATACCCTAAGATGTGCAATCTCAGCAAAAAAGGGGTGCTCGGCTGAATTTAGCTGGTTAGTAAACAGCGCTTCAATGGCATCACCACTAAACTGGCCGGGCGGCAAACTAATCGCATGAATAAGCAGTAGCGAGACCTCACTATTGGGGCGCTGATCGCAGTTGGGTGATGCCACTTGCCTAGCGCTTGGCCACTGCCCCTCAAAGGCTGTACTTTTCATAACAGATACACTCTCCTCTACGTTGGCGTTCCCTTTCACTATAATGCCCAACACACCCAATAACGCCTAGAGAACGCACCGCCATGCATTATGAAAACGCTCTTGCCGACGAGATACGCGCTAGCGCAGCCCGCTTACTAGCTGAGGACATTGGCCCTGGCGATATTACAGCGCAGCTAATCCCTGAGAACCAATGGGCAACCGCCAGCATCATTACGCGTGAACCCGCAGTACTTTGTGGTGTTGCCTGGGTAGACGAGATTTTTCGACGGTTAGATAACCGCGTTACGCTACGTTGGCAGGCAGCAGACGGAGACTCTCTTCAAGCAGATCAGTGTTTTTTAGAGCTAGAAGGGCCTGCTCGCAGCCTACTGACCGGTGAGCGAGCGGCGCTAAATATGCTGCAAACATTGTCTGCCACGGCTACTTCAACACGACATTACGTTGATTTAATTGAAGGCACTAATGTCCGTCTACTCGATACGCGTAAAACGTTGCCTGGAATGCGCCTAGCCCAAAAGTACGCAGTCACCTGTGGCGGTGGACATAATCATCGCATTGGATTGTGGGATGCCTTCTTAATTAAAGAGAATCATATTACTGCTTGTGGCGGTATTCAGGCAGCCGTTGAGCAAGCTCGTAAACTGGCAAGTGACCTGCCAGTAGAGGTAGAGGTGGAAACGTTTGAGGAGCTTGATCAAGCACTCGCCGCAAAGGCAGACATTATCATGCTCGATAATTTCGCCTTAGAAGACTTACATGTAGCCGTCGAAATAAATGGTGGGCGGGCAACACTTGAGGCCTCTGGCAATGTCGGCGCAGCCACATTAAAGGCAATTGCCGATACCGGTGTTGACTGTATTTCCAGCGGCGCACTTACCAAAGACCTAAAATCGATCGATTTATCAATGCGTATTACCCACACCTTCGACGTTTGATGTGCTCAGGTTTCGACAGCGTTGAGCTTTTTGACTAAGCGATAGCGTTTCAAAAGTTCGCCACTGCGCTCTACCCACTGCTCGCCGAGGTTGCTAAAACCTCGGCGAATCAAACGTTCATAAAGCACTAAACTTGCTTCAATTTCTACACTCGAGACGCCCTGCTCAAGCAACATACGTTCAGCGTGTATCAACAGTGTGGTACCGATCCCACGTCCAGTCAGTGAAGGCCACACATAAAGTGTCTCTATACGTTTGGCCGCAACATCCAGCTCTAAAAACCCTACACATCGCCCATCACAGCTGGCGACCAATGTAGTATAAAGCGTTTGTCTGGCCGCCCAGGCGCTTGCCTCGCGTGGCAGAGCACTCGCCCAAGCTCGGCGTTCGTCTACACCATAATGGGAAGCGGCGCCCTGCATCACAGCGTGATAAAACACCTCTGCTTGGTCAGCTGCATCACGGGCAAACCCTTCACGATAGATAATTCGTGGAGTGGGCGCAGAAGGTGTTTGGCTCGCGTTAGTACTTGTCGCGTTAGTACTTGTCACATTAGTACTTAGCATATATACAACTCCACTATTTAATTATCGCACCTTAACGGGTCATTGCATCCCAACTCGATGCTTGACTGCTTTATACTTCGTTTTTATCTACACGTAAGGTGTGTCATGCACGATATATCCATAAATGAGTCATTTACCATCAACCCTATAGGTTATATTGAAAGCGACTACCCTGATAAGTTTGGCATTCCTCGCCAACCAGGACTAGCGACGGCAGCGAAAGCGACACTGGTATTAACGCCCCCCTTCAACACACCATTAAGCGTTCGTGGACTAGAAGCATTTAGCCACTTATGGATCAGCTTTATTTTTCACCGCAGTCCCGAAGAGTGGGCTCCCCTTGTACGCCCTCCCCGACTGGGTGGCAATAAAAAAATAGGGGTCTTCGCGAGTCGTAGCACACATCGGCCTAATCGTTTAGGGCTATCACTTGTTGAGCTAGTGGGTATTGATACGCACAATGGTGTAAGCCTACTGCTCAAAGGAGCAGATTTAATGACAGGTACACCGGTAGTGGATATCAAACCTTACCTGCCTTGGACTGAAGCCGTTCCGAATGCACGCTCAGGCTTTGCCCCAGCACCGCCACCTTTCTACCCTGTAGAATTCTCCTCAGCGGCCGAAACAGCGCTCGCTCAACGCGCAGATGCTAGTGACTTAAGGCGGCTCATTACTCAAGTATTAGGCCAAGACCCACGACCCGCCTACCATCAGGATCAACTAGAACGGGAATATGGCATGCAGTTAAGAGATGTCAATATTCGTTTTCAAGTACAACAGATGCCTGAGCTAGGCAACGTCGTTTATATCATCAACATTCAAAAAAACAACTAACAATTGGCACTTCGACAACTCACAACTCACAAGAAGGTAGCTTCATGGTAAATTGACTGCCTTTACCAAATTCACTTTCACAGTAAATCTCACCGCCATGCTTAGCGACTACCGTTTTCACCAATGCCAGTCCGAGGCCATGCCCTTCCGCCACGCTATCTTTATCGCTGCGCGTAAAGTCGTCAAAAATATTATTAATCTCTTCGGGCTCAACACCAACACCAGTATCAGAAACCTGCAGCACAACCCACTTACCTTGTCGACACACAAGAACATTAACCTCGCCACCAGACAGTGTATACTTAACAGCATTTTCAATTAAGTTAAATACCGATCTTGCAAGGTAGCCTTTATCGCCCAATACAGGAGCCCCGTCTTCATCTTGTAGCTCACTGACTAGTTTAATATCTTTCACTTTCGCTAGCGGATAAACTTGATCGAGCACCTCCATAACAACATCTTCAAAGAGCACAAACTCTCTTTTCAAGTCAAATGACTTAACTCGTGTTAAGTTAATAAAGTCATTAATCATCCCAAGCCCCATCGTGAGGCACTGTTCCAAATGATTATAGAAATTAGCTTGTGTCGTGGCCGACGCTGGATCTTTTTGGGCTTCTAGAAATGCTAGCGCTCTTGCCTGAGGAGCTTTCATGTCATGTGACAAGAAACTAAGCATACTAGATCGTTGTGAACCGCCCCGGTTATTCCGGAGACCGGTTTGTTTGAGTCAGG
>NZ_JABUZE010000075.1:0-7195 GCF_014897805.1 Halomonas sp. 3F2F | reverse complement strand
AATGATCGCTTAAACGAGTGTCCACTGTTGCTGGGTAAGATCAGGGTTACGGGTGTGCTCTAGCTCCTTCTCAACCGCCCTGACATCGCCTTTGAACCACAGGCGCGCCATGGAAACCAGTTCGTTAATATCATCACGCACATAGGTGTTTTCACGCCGAAACACCAATCCCACCAGGCGCACCACGCGTAGCACTTCTTTCAGCGGATAACTAATAAAGGTAGCCGCCAAGGTGCCCGTTACCACAATGGCTAGCCCCGGCAAGTTGATAAAGCTTTCTGGCGACTCTGCAGTAAAAAACAGCACGCTTACCAGCAAAAGCATGCTGGCAAAAATACCGATCAGCGTAGATGGGTTCATCAACGGCTCCTCGCCGGTTATTCGTGATTAATAGTGGCGTTAGGTGGTGTCATATAAGCGAGCGCGAAGCCTGCTAATCGCTTGGCTGTGAAGCTGGGAGACACGGGATTCGGTCACACCCAGCACCGCCCCGACTTCTTTAAGGTTCAGCTCTTCTTGGTAATACAACGCCATCAGTAGCTTTTCACGCTCAGGTAAGGCATCGATCGCATCAATTAACGACTGACGCTGCTGCTGATCTAACAACTGATCGAAGGGCAGGTTAGTGGCTTCCTCCTTCGCGGACTCGGCCCCTTCGGCCACCAGTTCTTCAAAGGGCAGCAACTGGCCACTGTTCGTATCGTTGAGCAATTGCTGATACTCACTAAGCGGCATATCCAGGTCACGCGCGATCTCACCCTCTTCCGGCGGGCGCCCTAACTGCTGTTCAAGGCGACGCACCGCATCATCCACGGCTCTGGCAGAGCGGCGTACACTACGCGGCAACCAGTCACGTGTGCGCAGCTCATCCATCATGGCACCGCGAATACGCTGGCTTGCAAACGTGGCGAACGTTGCCCCCTGGGTCGCATCAAAACGCCCTAGTGCTTCTAATAAACCCACCATGCCAGCTTGAATAAGATCATCCAACTCAATACTTGCGGGTAGTCTTACCTGCAGCGTTAAGGCCTGACGTCTTACCAGTGGCATACCAGTGCCGCAGGCCCCTCACCCTGGGGAATAGCACTGATGGTGCCGTCCGCACCAATGGATACTTGCGCACCTTGAGGCAAGGCAATGGGGCCACCTTCCCCCATTACCGGACGCCCAACACTAAGCAGTACGCCATCACTATCCAGCTGCAGGTCGCCCCTGCGGGTGTACGCCTCAGTGCCGTCTTCTCCTAGCACCGCCATCCAGGCATCATCCTGCATCGCGATATCGAGGGTTCGACCCGTGCGTTCAATAGGGCCCTGCGAAAAATCGGTGCCTGGGGTGGTCGTCACCGCCGATACCCGCGTGTCGAGTAGCCCAGCGCCCTCTACCGGGACTGAACGCGCAGCTTGCAACTGAGCGCGAAAGCCTGCGGTAGACACATTCGACAGGTTATTGCTAACCACTGCCTGCTGGTCCATTGTGTGTTTGGCGCCGCTCATGGCGGTGTATAGCATACGATCCACAACTGACTCCTTAGCGCAGCATCACGCCATTATTACGAGTGACTACAGGTTAATAATGGTCTGCAGGAGCTCGTCCTGGGTACTGATGGTGTTGGAGTTAGCTTGGTAAGAACGCTGCGCCACAATGGTATCTACCAGCTCGCTGGCCAAGTCGACGTTAGACGCTTCTACTGCTTCCGCTTGGATCTGACCCAGACGACCGGTGCCAGGCGCCCCCAGGTTTTCCAAACCAGAGGTATTCGTCGCCGCCCACAAGTTGTTGCCCAGTGGCTGAAGGCCTTCCTCATTACGGAAACTGGCTAGCGCAATCTGGCCCGCAGCACGGGTTTCACCGTTGGTGAAGTTACGCTGGATAACGCCTGTTTCAGTGACGGTAATACCGGCCAGTGCACCAGAGGTGAAGCCATCCTGGTTCAGCTCTTTTTGCAACGAGTCTGCGGCAAACTGAGTAGAGCCATTAAACTTAAACTGGATATCCAGAGCGGCTGCATCGACGCCACCGGGGATGCCACCAATAGTGACGCGAGTTTCATCTGTTTCTGGATCTTCAGTTACAACTGCACCTCCTGGGTTGGCGCTCTCTCCAATACCCGTAACAACTCCCTGCGCATTGGTTTGCAATCTACCACTTTGGGTAAAGTCCAATGTAAAGCTGCCTCTGGTTACCCCGTTAGTGACGGCAGTCACATTCCATTGATTACTATTGTCGCCCACCCTTTCGAAATAGGTAGCAACATTAACCGCATTCCCCAAAGAGTCATAAGAAGTGAAGTTATTGGAAAAATGATAGTTCAATGGTGTGACGACAGGAGGGTTGGCCTCTGCGTCAGCATCACTTTCTGAAATTTCAACAGTATTTAAATCTTGGCCACTGACTACCCTGGCATCCAGGTTTAATAGCGCATTTACTTCGGTGGTGGCTTTAGCTGGAATATCATCAACGGGCACATTTAATGCCTGCGGGGCGCCGCCTACCAATACGTTTGAGAAAGGGAACGCCTGCTGGTCATCGGTATCTACAGTAATGCCGCGATCCATACCGTAACCCATCAAGCGGTCGCCCTGGGCATTAACGATATCGCCAGCAGCGGTAATGCCGAACTCACCGTTACGCGAATAGCCGACTTCACCGGTTGGGCGCTCTAGCCGGTAAAAGCCTTCACCGGAAATCGCTAAATCTAGGTTACGCCCCGTGCTCTCGATACTGCCCTGGGTGAAATTCTGGCGCACATCTGACACCTGCACACCAATGCCCCGCGAGGCTGCAAACACATCAGAGAACAGCACGTCAGAGCGCTTGTAACCAACGGTTTGCGAGTTAGCGATGTTGTTACCCGCAGAGTTTAGCTTCTCTGATTGCGCGTTAAGCCCAGCCACTGCCGTTGTAAATGACATAATACGTTCCTCATCAAAACGTCTTTTTCATTAAGACGTTCTTGCTATAAAAATGTTGTTTTACTTACAAGTTACTTAAAGAATCTGTTTAACTTGATTCAACTGAACCTGTCCGTAAACAGCCCCTAAATCCAGCTGAATATTTCCACTACCATCGTTAGGGGTCACACTATTAACAACCGCATAGTTCAATGCGGTTGAGTCTAGTGTTTCACCCTCAGCATCTTGAGCCTCTAGCTGAACCGTGTAACGACCACTGGCAGCGGCTTCGCCCTGTTCGTTTTTACCGTCCCACTGGAAAGACTGCACACCAGCCTCTACCGCACCCAAGTTATAGCGTCTGATCACCTCGCCACCTTGGCCAACAATCACTGCGGTAAGCTGGTCGGCGGGTTTAGCAAGCTCGACACCAAACGGTGTCGTATAAGACTTTCCTTCACTATCCTGCTCTAGCATGACCTTGTTGCCAGGCACCATCACACCTTGGCCAATCAAGCCACTTGCTTGCAGTGCTTGGTTGGCATCCATTTGGCTAGTAATGCTCTGCAAAGTGGTGTTCAGCTCTTCAATCCCACTTACCGTATTAATTTGTGCGATCTGGGAGGTCATTTCCGCATTCTCCATCGGATTCAGCGGATCTTGATTCTGTAGCTGAGTAATCAGCAGCGTTAGAAAACTGCTACGCAACTCATCTGATGCGCTCTGCTTTAACTGGGAACCACTGCCGCCGCCATTAATTGCCGAAAGTGTTGTCGGGTCGATTGTGCTCATAATTAACCCTCACCCAGTGATAGCGTCTGCACCATCATCTGCTTCGTTGTGTTGAACACTTCTACGTTGGCTTGATAGGAGCGCGACGCCGAGATCATGTTGACCATTTCATGCACAGGTTCAACATTGGGCTTGGCGACATAGCCTTCTTCATCCGCAGCAGGATGGTTTGGCATGTATTGCAGACGTAGCGGAGCGTCGTCTTCCACTACCTCAGTGACACGTACGCCACCGACGCCATATCGATTATTGTGCGCTTGGGTTTCAAACATCACTTGTTTGGCCCGATAAGTCTCTCCATCAGGGCCTGCAATGCTGTCGGCATTGGCCATATTGCTAGCGGTAACATTCATACGCTGCGCCTGGGCGCTCATGGCCGAACTAGCAATATCAAAGGCTGAAAACATCGACATAGATTACTTTCTCCTACCGCTCGGTTATTCCGGCTGCATCGCGTTTTTCAGGCCCTGAATTCGGCGATTCATGATGGTGAGTGCGGCTTGGTAACGAACAGCATTGTCTGCAAACTGTGTCCGCTCACGATCCATATCGACCGTATTGCCATCCAAGCTGGGCTGATCGGGGATGCGATAAAGCAGCTCTGCACTGCCTACACCACGCCATGCTGGGCCTTCACCTTGCAGATGATGTTCTGACGTTCGTGCAAGCGTCAGTGCGCCATTTTGCTGTTGCTGTGGCTGGCTGCCCGCAACGGCCTTCTTTAACTCACTGGCAAAGTCGAGATCGCGCGCTTTATAGTTAGGCGTATCGGCATTGGCAATATTGGCTGCCAGCACGTCATGACGCGCTTGACGCAAGCCCAGTGCCTGCTGGTGATAGTTAAAGGCAGATTCAAGCTGATCAATCATGCCAATCCTCGTTCGCTGAGAGGCAAATTAAAACGGATATTATTGATGATGAATAATAGGCTTCGCTTCGTCAGCCTAAAGCATGGAACAGCTGCCGTTTACACCAGCATTTCATATGATGCACAGGGTACTTTTGCACTACACTGCACGGTTGATGATTATCATCTGCTTCCCTTCGATTGAGCGACTCTCCCATGCCACACCCGCTGCGCCCAACGCGATCCTATCTGGCGACTCTTAAGCAAATACTTTGCCTATCACTGCTCAGCCTTGGCTTTTCATTTCACGCGCATGCGAATAACCAACTGTTGATGGATACCGTTCAGCAGTTTCTTTATCAAGAATCTCAATCGCTTGGGCAGGAAGTGTTGATTGATATCTCACCTCCCTCTGCACATTTGCCTGAGTGCATTGCACCCGACCCCTTTTTCCCGAATGCTAATCAATCCCCTCTCGGGCGTGTTTCGGTCGGTGTGCGCTGTGGCGAAAATCGTCGTCAAGTGCGGTATATTCAGGCGCAGATTGATATCATTGGCAGCTACGCTGTGGCTGGCCAGGATATTGATAGGGGCACGCTCATCACGAGTGATATGCTGACATCACGAGAAGGCAATCTTGGGGATCTAGCCGCCCAAGCACTTACCAACCAAGACGATATTATCGGTATGGTCGCACAGCGTCCTATTCGTAGTGGCAGCACTTTCCAGCCCCATTACCTTCAAGCGCCTCAAGTGGTGAAACGAGGGCAGCGCGTCACTGTCATAGCAGAAGGCGCTGGTTTCCGAGTGTCACGCGAAGGAGAGGCCTTGTCTGATGGTGCACAAGGCGAACGTATCCGTGTGCGCTTTGATACGCGGGAATTAGTCACCGCACGCGTCATTGGTCAAGGAACATTGGTGATAGATTTTTAATCTAATGCCTAAAGTCCTTACTACCCAGGCCGATAGTAGGTAATACAGCGCATGCCGCACCAACGTTGACGATGAGGCAAACAACGTGAAAATCGATAACATTAATCCGTTGCTACGTTCTAATCAGGCGCAGCAGCGTGATGAAGCACAGAAAATAGGCGGCAATAAGCCAGCCGAAGCAGACAGCGCGACACGATCAGCAACGCAACTTAGCCAAACGCATACGGATAGCTCACACGATATCGATACGGCAAAAGTTGAGGAAATTCGCGAAGCTATTCGTGAAGGGAAGCTAGAGATTCGTGCGGATCGCATTGCTGATGGCTTAATTGCTAATTTAAAAGATTTATAAGCGAACTATTATGGGTCTTTCACGACTGCTCTCAGATCAATTGCAACGCCTTGATGAATTAGTGCTGCTGCTCTCAGATGAACAAGCACAGCTCACTAAGGGCAGCATTGACGGCGACGCTCTCGCTGCTATAGCCCTAAAAAAGCAGGCGCTGCTAATTGAGCTAGAACGCATTGAGCAATTGCGCCGAAGCGTGCAAACAAAGCTTGGCTATGCAGACGGCGCCCTTGGCGCCAAGCAAGCCGCTAACGATGCTGGCTGCTTGGCTACCTGGGAAAGCTTGCTCGAAAAAAGCGAACGCGTATCACGCATGAACGAATTAACTGGGCAAATGCTATCGCTTAGAATGAAGCATAACCAGGAAATGCTGGATTACATTCGCCAAATTGCTGAAAAAACCCTCTATAAGCCAAATGGGCGCAACAATGCCCAACCAGGTCGCTTTAACGCATCTGCCTAGTATTTCCGCACATTCATAGACAAAACCTATACAAGAAGCTTCAATGTGAACAATGATATTCACAATTGGAGCCGAAGAATGCTTTCCCACCTTCCAGAAAACTTTACCGCTGTTGTCATCGGTGCCAATGGCGGCATAGGTAACGCTATTATTAAGAGGCTGCTTGCCGATACCCATGTGGGTAATGTCGTTGCCGTAAGCCGTTCACCTATTGCTTCTCAAGACCCATCTTTTCAAGGCGCACCCGTTGAGGTGGTGAACGTCGATATCATCACACAATCAGGCCGTGAGACTCTTTGCCAACAGTTAAACGGTCGCCCGGTACACCTGCTATTCAATGCTATTGGTACGCTGCATGATGAGGCGCGTAATGTGCAGCCTGAGAAACGCTTAGAGCAGTTAGATGAAGCATCATTCGCTCATGTTATGCATGTTAATGCAGCCACACCTGCCCTATTGATTAGCGCATTGCAGGGCAAGCACCCGGTTACCATCGCCAGCTTATCGGCACGCGTTGGATCTATTGGCGATAATGGGCATGGCGGCTGGTACAGCTACCGTGCCAGTAAAGCAGCGCACAACATGTTAATGAAGACCATCTCCATCGAACTCAAACGACTGAACAAGCAGTCCATTGTATTGTGCCTGCACCCAGGCACCACAGATACATCGCTGTCGAAACCTTTCCAGGCTCGTGTACCCAGCGAAAAGCTATTTACACCTGATTTCGTCGCTGAACAATTATTGAAAGTAATGTCTCAACGCACCCCCAAAGATACCGGCAGCTTCTGGGATTGGGCTGGCAAGCCTATCGAATGGTAAATGTTAGGCAAAAAAAATCCCCCAGGGCGCAAGCCCTGGGGGATTTTTAGTAAAAGTGCCTGACGATGATCCGGGCGGCGCTCCGCTACTCTCCA
>NZ_JABUZE010000074.1:0-15680 GCF_014897805.1 Halomonas sp. 3F2F | reverse complement strand
AGGTAACGGTGACGGCCACTGATGGTTCAGGCAACGAATCCGAGTCAACCCCCGCGACCGCACCGGATACCACCGCACCGAACCTGCCGGGCGTGACCATTGGTAATGGTGATGCCTTCCTTACCACCGATGATCTTGATGAGGATGGCAATGTCGAAGTCACCATCGACCTGACCGACACCAACGCCGAGATCGGTGACACTCTGACCGTCAATGGTGTGGAAACCACCTTAACAGAGGAGCACATCAACGCTGAGGAAGTAGTGACCGAGGTTGAAGCGCCGGAGGGTGGTGGGACCCTGGAAGTCACGGCCCACTTGGCCGATGCTGTGGGTAACGTATCCGCCCCCGGTACTGCCAGTGCCACAGCGCTAATAGATGGTGAAGCAACCGCTAATTTAGGCAACCAGACCAGCCTGGACTACACGCCGGATAGTACCTCTGAGGTGCAGGTAATCGATCTTCTGGATAGCTTCCCAGAAGATGCGGGCACCACCGTGATTGTTGGAGACAATGAGGACTTCAACGCCTTCTCTGGGGATCTGGAGGTCGAGGTCAGTCAAGTTGGGCTATTGGCAGTGGCCGGTGCCTTCCGTGTCGATGTCTACGATGCAGGCGGTAATCTCGTGCACACCGCAGCCACCGCGGACAGTCCCTTGGTCGGTGATGTGGCCGGCCTGGGTATATTGGGGCTAACGGATGACGGAGCGCTAACCACAAAGGTTACCGGGCTGGAACCTGGGCAGTATCAGGTCATTGTGCGCAGCGATGAGAGTGCATTGAACCAACTGGTCGGCGATCTCACTCTGTCGGAGTTGGGCGATAGCGGTGTTGTGCTGGGTGAAGAAAATCAAGAGGTGGTGCTGGGTGCCGTGGAGGATGCCCTGAATGGCACTGTTCCTGTTCTTGACCTCTTGGGTCTTGGCTTAGGCACTGTCGTTGTCGGAATCCTAGAGCCAGTACTGGATACCACGACAGAGCTAGGGGCTGGAGAACTGGTCGATACCATTGTCGGCGGCTTGAACGATCTTGGCCTGACCTATCTGGTAGATGAGGTGCTCGATGCAGTTGCTGATGCCTTGCTCACCGAGACCCTGACGCTGCTCGAGCAGACCGAAATTACCACCACGCTGACCGAGCACGGCCTGGAGGGCGATGGTATCGCTGAAGGCACCGTGGACACGGGGGCTGGGGTAGTTGGCAGTGTGATAACGGAAGTCGCCAATAGCAGCGGACAAACCGTGCAACTGGAGGCTGGCACGGCAACCATTGCGGGGCTCTACGGTGATCTGGTGATCAATGAGGATGGCAGCTACACCTATACCGCCAATGGAGATATCGCCTCGCTAAACCAGCAGGAGACGTTTACCTACACGGTATCCGATGGCGACAGCCAGGCAGAGGCGGAGCTCACTGTTACGATCGAGGGCGAAATTCCGTTCTCGGCTAGTGATGATACCGCCACCATCGATATCGAATGGACAAACGTCACTGATAACGACTTCCACCAGGATGAGGGGTCGGCCAGCTCCGTTCTGCTAGTCTTGAACTTACCCTATGAAGGTGAAGAATTCGAGATCGAGCCTAATATGGAGCTGTCAGGCGTCGTTATCGCTTCTTCGTCGGTTAATCTTCTTGGCGGTGGCAACCTTAACATCCAGCGGCTTGACGATAACGAAAATTGGGAAACGGTTCACTCTCAAGAGTTCGGCAACTTGGTGGGTGTGGCTAATGAAGTAGCCAGTATCGATATTGCTGGACTGGATCTCGACCCCGGAACTTACCGAGTCCATTCACAGATCACTGGTGTAACAGCAGATGTCAACATCGATGGTAGCTTTGCCGCTACCTACCTTGATCAGTTCGAGTCCGCTTTCGTACCGGTATCGGGCAATCTGCTGGATAACGATGAGGCGATAGGCGCAAGTTTGGAGATCCTTGAGCCGGATACGGGGGACTATGTTGAGATCGGTGATGAGCCGATAACGATCGAAGGAGATTATGGCTCCCTGACCGTGGATGCCAACGGCAACTATAGCTACACGCCAAACGGTGACCTGGAGCACTTCACTGAGCCGCACTCGGAGGCGTTTGTCTACCAGCTTACCCACCCCAACGGCAGTACGAGTGAGGAGGCTACGCTGATCATTGAGCTTGAAGCGGTCGATGGGGAGGCGAGCCAACTCGACGATGAAGGCATTGCTGCGATGAGTACCTTCAGCCTTAGCGATATGGACTTCGGTGATGACACCGAAGAGCTGGTATTCCCTGAGTCTGAGGACAGCAACGAAGAGGAGGAGCAAGTAACGAGTGGTACTGATGGCTTTGAGGAGGTGCCAATGGGCGACTTCTCCGAGCCGAAGAATCCGCTTGACGATGAGTTTGATCAGACTCCTATGATCTGATTAGTACTCTAACGTTGGCATAACTGCCAAAGCACCGGGCCTTCGGGCCCGGTGTTGTTTTGAAGTTATTTGAAATCATCCATGAGACGATAAGCAGCGTTCAACATTAGGCCGTTGTGGGCTGAGTCGCTACGCGCTGTATTCGGCCATGATTAGGCAGTCTCGCTTTCCAGCCAAGCAACGATTTTATGCATTCCTGTGCTGTTTGAGCCTTTTACGAGCACACCGTCGCCATCGTTGAAGGTATCTGCCAGCACTGTTTTTAACGCATCAATAGACGCCACGTGGGCACCTTGCTGCGTAGCAGGCAAACGCTCCCAGAATGTTCGGTAATGGGGCCCAACGACATACAGTGTGTCGATTTTAGTACGCTCGACAGCCTCTAAAAGTGCCGTGTGGTACTGCTCGGCTGATGGCCCCAAATCTTCCATATGCCCCAGAATGGCAACTCGTTGTCCTTCAACAGCGAGATGTCCCAGTCGATCCAATGCTGCGGCCATTGAGCCTGGGTTGGCATTGTAGGCATCATTGATTAGTGTGAATTGGCGACCCTTAAAACGAATAAGTTTCTCCTCTCCACGGCCGGGTAATGGGCGGAATGTTTTTAAGCGTTCTAGTATTGATGCTAGCGGATAGTCTAGTGCCGTAATGACGGCTATTACTGCAAGGCTATTCAAGGCCATATGGTGGCCTGCTGCTCCAATTTCCACGCGTTCCTGTGGGCCGCCGTAACGTGACAATGTGGCAACCTGCGTTACGTTTTCATAGCTAATCAGTCGTATGTCACTCTGCTCGTGTTCGCCAAACAATATGACGCGTTGCTCGTTCTTAATGGCGGCCGAGTAGACCATTTCAAACTCGAGCATATCTCGGTTGATGACAGCGATCCCACCCGGTGACATACCCTCGAAAATGGCGCTTTTGACGCGAGCAATATCAGCCACTGTGTGTGAGCTACCTATATGCGCCGGATGGACGTTTAGGAAAACAGCAACATGCGGCCGTGCCATTCTGGAACTGGTCGGCATTCTGCCGACTGCCATTTCTAGTACTAGGTGTGGCACATCCCATCCTGCTGAAGATAGGTTCCAGGCAACGCCATGCGGTAAATTTGCATTGTGTGCACTGGCATAAACGTCACCTCGGGTTGCTAGCGCATGTGCCAGCATAGCCACGGCCGTCGTTTTACCTGAGCTTCCAGTCACTCCGACAACAACACCGCTCAGCTGATTTCGAGCATAGCGGCCAAGGGCTAAGATTGCCTCCCCGATGTTGTCGACCTCAAGTATTGGGAGTTCGTTGCTTTCTAGCGCCATCGTGGATGATGAGGATGAACTCACCATGATACCTGCTGGTGTTGGTAAGGTGCTCACGCGACTTGGCAGAACGCCGACCTTCTCACCCTCGCCTCTCACAACCACGAGGTCGCCACCACAAACGCTCGGAGCGAAATACTTAACTCCCTTTGCGAACCAGTCGTGTGTAGGCCGTCGAAGCCAGCGCCCCCCTGTGGCTGCTTCTATGTGATGGGCATTCCAGGCGCGGTCGTTGACCACTGGGTAGGGGGCGCAGGGCGCTTTTAGATAGTGGGTCAAGAACGCAACATACCCTGACAAATAGTGCTCCACATCATCGATACGTACACGGAAACTGTGGTGGCGAATAAAAAAGCTACCCATGATGCGCTGCGGGTTCTGAAAGTAGATAGCAAATTCTGGCCAGAAAAAACCATTGAGCAGGTAGTGTGCCCGTGCTTCTAATGCGCGGTAGAACTTCTTAAGATCAATTTGCTCCAGCAGGTGTTGATGCTGCTTGCTGGTTTCCAGGCGTGTAATCATTTTGTGAGCTGCCATCATCAATTCAAGCAGCGTTGGGAAAGTCGTAATACGTCCCATCACAAAATTAAGATGCCCTGAAACGTTTTTGATACCAAATTGGTAGTAACGCTCTTCTGGTCGGTAAAGAGTTAATTCATTGACGCAGTAGCTAAGCCAGTGGTCGTGAGTTTTCCAGTGGTCTTTTTCGATAAAATACTCAAAAGCGCTTACAACGGTGTTTAGCCAGCGTTCGTCTTTAGTAAGGCCGTATAGGCGCATTAGGCCGAAAGCGGCCTCGCCATCGTAGTATATGATACGAAACTCTTCTTTTATGCTGAGATCGTCGGCATTTAAAACGTGATGGAACTGGCCAGTGTCCTGATTTTGCATGCGCTGTATACCGAGCGCCAGCTGCTCCATAAGCGGCAAGTATTGCTGGTCATTAGTAAGCTCTGTGTATTTAACAAGGGCAAGCAAGCATACCGCGTTGCCGCCGAGCTTTATTTCGTTGTTGCTGTCTTGTAAGTAAGCGAGGGTTTCTCCAGAAGGTAAGGTATATTGGCGAATTAATTGGCTCGTTAAGTGCTCCATAGAGCGGTCTATTGCAGACTTTAACTCGCTACTTTGAGTGACTTCCCATGCTTCAAGCATAGAGTACGTGGTACTGGTGTGGCGAAGCGTATTGTAGGCGTTGATTTCTCTGTCGAAGCAGGGGTGAATGCCATAGATAAAGCGGCCTTTTGCATCGACCTGCTCTGCCAGGAATTGGCTGGATTGCTGGATTAATGAGGTAACCTGAGCAGGGTCTAGCTGCTCGATAATTCGCCGCCCGGTATTGCGACCTTCTTGACCGCCGCTATAGCCGTGAAGCAGTTCATGCGGTTTGTCGGGTTGCACTAAAATGGCTTGGGTGGTGAACAGCAGGGCTTGATCTTGGAGGGCTGGTAATGAGAAGTGCTTACCGTAGCGCTTCACACCATAGCTGAGAAAGTTTTTCTTGTTCAGTGCGGCTTTTGGCTGATTGCCACCTAGGTACAGCATGGCGTTTGCGTTGAGTTCTTGCTCAAGAAAGGCGTAGCGGAAGTTGGTATCTAGACAGACGCCATAGCGGAAATAGTTGCGCTTTACGCTTTGCATCTCTTTTAGGCAGTCGGCCCATGGCATGGCCCGCGTTCCGGTTACCCAGTCAATACGTAGCCAGCGTACCTTAGGCGACTCTTTAAATTTTCGTTGTTGCCAGTCGGCGAGCTTTTTCCACACCTCGGCTAGATGCTTACCTGAAAACTGCACCACGGTTGCTCGTTGCAAGCCATCCGTGAATGATAAAAAGAGGGTAAGTGATTTGTTTACTGATAAATGGGCTTTCGACAGCTCTGCTTCCAGTGGCGCTTTTGCCTGCACAATTAACTCTGAGAGTTTTTTTGTGGGGTGCTGCTTGATCAGGCTGCGTACCTGAGGCTGTTTGGCCTTTGGTTGGGCACTACGTGCGGCGGTAGGCTTTTTCACTGTTGGTTGCTGGCGCATGCTGTGCTTCTCTTTGTTAACGTCGCGAAAACACATGGGTATGGTGCGTTAACGCTTTATGTTTGGCTTAAATATCACATTTTAATTAGTGCGTGTCATTAGCGCCGGAGAGTAGCAACCCATGCTTTTTCTGGGTTAATTAGAAGTTTTGCTAATCAGCTTTAAAAGAACTTGCCAAGCGTAGGGGTGGTCTGTATTATATGCATCCGTTCGAGGGGGTCGTTAGCTCAGTTGGTAGAGCAGTTGACTTTTAATCAATTGGTCGTAGGTTCGAATCCTACACGACCCACCATTCGAACCAGTTTATAGCGCCAAGTGGTCAACTAGGTGCGTAGCAAAATTTGGGTCGTTAGCTCAGTTGGTAGAGCAGTTGACTTTTAATCAATTGGTCGTAGGTTCGAATCCTACACGACCCACCAAATTTAACGCCCCTGGTAGCTTGCTGCCAGGGGCGTTTTGCTATTCGGTGATGAAGCGTCCTAACGCACACTTTATGCTTGCAGCGGGCAACGATTTAACACCACAATAGTCTTAGTTATAGCTACCAATGATGTCTCGGTAGCGCTGCCCGCACTAATGGCGGGCAGAGCGATGAGTCACCGCGAGAGACGCAGCGACTCGTCGCATCGAGTGCGGCGTTTGCGGAGTGCACGCGCCGTGACCGGTGTTTAACAGGGGGATTCCCTGTTCGTCACAGTGGTAGACACGATGACTATTATGACTACTCAAGCTGAGCTTGACGCTCCGCTCCCCAGCCCGTACTGCCCCACCCGCATTCCTGCGGAAGATGAGGCGCGGGTAGCCGAAATCAAGCAGTTGCTAAAAGCACACAATGCGGTGCTCGTCGCCCATTACTACACCGATGATGCCATTCAACAGCTGGCTGAAGAGACCGGTGGCTGTGTTGCTGACTCCCTTGAAATGGCGCGCTTTGGTGCGCGGCACGATGCAACAACGCTGGTGGTTGCAGGTGTACGCTTCATGGGGGAAACAGCGAAAATTCTATCCCCAGAAAAACGCGTTTTAATGCCCACCCTGGAAGCGACCTGTTCGCTGGATATTGGTTGCCCTGCTGACGAGTTTAGCGCTTTTTGTGATGCGCATCCGGATCGTACCGTTGTGGTATACGCCAATACCTCGGCTGCTGTAAAAGCGCGCGCTGACTGGGTCGTCACCTCTTCGATTGCCGTCGACGTTATTGAGCACCTTCAAGCCAAAGGTGAAAAAATACTGTGGGCGCCGGATAAGCACTTAGGTGGCTATATCCAGAAAAAAACCGGTGCAGATATGCTGATGTGGGACGGTGCCTGTATCGTTCACGAAGAGTTCAAGGCAAAGGGGATTGAAGATCTTAAGCGTCTTTATCCTGAAGCCGCTGTACTGGTGCACCCAGAGTCGCCCGATGCCGTGGTCAAACTGGCCGATGTGGCAGGTTCAACCTCTCAGTTGATCAAAGCCGCGCAAACGTTGCCCAATGACAAACTGATCGTTGCTACTGATCGCGGTATTTTCTTTAAAATGCAGCAGGCGGTGCCCGATAAAACGCTATTTGAGGCGCCCACAGCAGGTAACGGTGCGACCTGTCGTAGCTGCGCACATTGCCCGTGGATGGCGATGAATGCTCTGGATAACTTGGCGGGTGCGTTGCGTGACGGTAGCGGTGAGATTTTTGTTGATGACACGCTGCGGTGGCAGGCGTTAAAACCATTAGAGCGAATGCTGAACTTTAATGCCTAGTGTATAAACTCTCCATGGCAGCAAGGCGACAGCCCGAATGCGATAAGCATGCGGGCTGTTTTTTTGAAACATCAAAACTTCTCTAGTGCCTCGCGGTATTCAATGAACGCTTCCCTACGTTGTTCGATACGCGCCAGTGCCTGTTGATCATTCTCTTGCTGTGCGGCATCTTTGGCGATGCTCAACTGACGAATGCCGCGGTCAATTCTGCCTGTTAGCTGTAAGTGTTCTGCTCGCGCTAAGTGTCCCCAGCCGTCATAGCCGCTTCGTCCGGCTGCTTCGGCAAGAAGATTGAACCCTTGAGGGGTTTCAGGGTGCTGAGCAGTAATATCACGTAATAACTCATAAGCTGCTTGAGGATCGCGCTGGAGCTGGGCTTCGGCTAACACCAATTGAGCAGGTAAGTAGTTGGGCATGATGCGCAGCAGGCGCTGGCTACGCGTAATAGCCTCCTCATAGCGTTGTGCTTCTAGCGCAACGGTGGCGGCAGAAGCCGGTAGCATGCCATAGTCAGGTAGCTCGCGGGCCAATTGGTCAAGGGTTTGCAGTGCGTTGTCTGTTTGGCCATTGCGGGCTGCCATTAGCGCTGATAGGTAGCGTTGCGCTTGTTCTTCGCTATCCTCTTGAGCAAGTCGTGACGCAGCTTGTTGCGGTGTGTTGTGGTAAATGCTCAAAAGTGCGCGGGCGCGCATCATGTCGTATAACGTGTCGCTGGTATAGGCGTCGGCAATATTTAGCTGTGATGCGCGTGCTTGAGCATCACTTAGTCGGCTATCGCTCACCGGGTGGGTAAGTAAGAACTCTGGTGGTGTGCCGCCCTGGAGTCGTGCCATCCGTTGCATGGCACTGAACATACGTACCATCGCATCTGGGTTGTATCCAGCACTTGCCATTGCCTGCAGGCCAACCCGGTCGGCTTCTTGCTCAAAGCGTCGTGAATAGGACAATTGGTCTTGAATGAGCGCCGCTTGGGAACCCATAGCAGCGGCCATGCCCGCATCGCCGCCACCGCTGGCGGCAATGAGCATGCCTGCCAGCATGGCGGCCATTGCAGGCAGCTGTGTTTGCTCCGCACGTGCACTGCCCCTGGCGTAGTGTCGTTGAGATAGGTGGCCCAGCTCGTGGGCGATAACCGACACAAAGGCTCCCTCATCTTCAGCAAAGGCGAATAGCCCTGAATTGATACCTATGACCCCGCCAGGGACTGCGAAAGCATTGAGAGAGCCGTTATCAACCATCACGGTCGTTGTGCGAAGGTTGCCAAGCTGGCTGTGGGGAGCAAGGCGTGCAACTAGACTATCTAGGTAGTCATTTACAATAGGGTCTTGCCACTGTGGTGCTTGGGCACGAAATTGACGAAGCCAAGCGCGCCCCAGGCGATACTCTTCGTTACTGACAGAGGTTGAAGCGCCACCTAGGCTTGGGAGCTGATAATCGTCGAAGCCAAAGCTGGGTGGGCTAACACTGGCGACACTCAGCATGAACGCTAGCGCGTAGGCTCGGCGAGAAAGTGTGAATCGAAGGTGCAGCATGGCATCCTCATGGTGTTCCTGATATTCAAGTAATATACGCAGCAAACAGCGGTGTGACATTGATTCAGGCAGGTAAGTGCCGTTAAATCAAATTCTCAGCGACCGTTTTAAAG
This sequence comes from Halomonas sp. 3F2F, assembly GCF_014897805.1. Lineage (NCBI taxonomy): Bacteria > Pseudomonadati > Pseudomonadota > Gammaproteobacteria > Oceanospirillales > Halomonadaceae > Halomonas > Halomonas sp. 3F2F. The sequence continues at coordinate 6,552 of NZ_JABUZE010000074.1, read as the reverse complement.
AAATAGTTTATGTAACAATGCCGTATTCAAGTAAGTATTTTGATCAAGTAGGTATTTTGGGGGAGAGGGTATGTCCGAGCACACAGAGTCCAGGTCAAACGCTAGCATTAAGCCCGATACGGTGCTGGATGCTACCGGGTTGCACTGCCCGCTGCCATTATTAAAAGCCAAACAGGCATTGGCTGGGCTGGCCCCTGGTCAATTGCTTGAAGTAAGAGCAACGGATGCTGGTTCGTGGCGTGATATGGCATCTTTCACCGAGCTTAGTGATCATGTGTTAGAAGCGCGCGAGCAGCATGGCGATATGTACTATTTTTGGATACGCAAAGCAGGGATGTCTCACTCATGACCATGCGCACTATTCTGAAAAGTTGGATTGATCGCTACTTTTCAGACGAAGAGGCGTTAATTCTTCTCTTGGTATTGGTAGCTGGTTTTGCGGCCATTATTTGGTTTGGCAGGATGCTGGCGCCGTTCTTCACCGCGCTGGTGATCGCTTTTTTACTGCAGGGCGTAGTGAGTGCCTTGACGCGGCGCGGTGTGCCTCATTTGCTAGCGGTCATTGTTGTGTTTGTGGCGTTTGTTAGCGTGTTGCTAACAATGGCCTTTATTTTGATGCCGCTGATATGGAATCAACTTGTCGGGCTTGTTCAGGAGACGCCGCGTATGTTTGCTAGCGGCCAAGGGTGGTTAGACGAACTTCAGGCCCGTTATCCTAATTTAATCACTCCCGATCAAATGCAGAGCTGGATAGGCGTTGCCAGTCGGGAAATTAGCCAGCTAGGACAGCGTGCATTAACGCTGTCACTGGCATCGCTCGGCAATATTATGTCGTTGATTATTTACTTAGTGTTAGTGCCGATACTGGTATTCTTCATGCTAAAGGATCGCCAGTCTTTGGTAGGTTTTACGCTGTCGTTGCTACCGCAAAAGCGTACGCTGTTAACGCGTATTTGGCATGAGATGGATCGTCAGATTGCTAATTACATACGCGGCAAATCGATAGAGATTATTATCGTTGGTACGGTTGCTTTTTTTACCTTCGCTTTCTTTGGCTTACCTTACACCGCCTTGTTAGCAGTGCTGGTGGGATTTTCTGTTCTGGTGCCATACATTGGAGCGGCGGTAGTCACCATCCCAGTGGCAGCCGTTGCCGGGTTTCATTTTGGGATCAGTGAGCAGTTTGCTTATGTGGTTGTCGCTTACGGCGTTATTCAAGCGCTTGATGGGAATGTGCTTGCACCGGTGTTGTTTTCAGAAACGAATAATATTCACCCGGTTTCCATTATTGTCGCGGTGCTGTTTTTTGGTGGTATCTGGGGGTTCTGGGGCGTTTTCTTTGCGATTCCCCTGGCCACCCTACTAAAAGCACTGGTTTATGCATGGCCAAGAGGAATAGCCGAGAGAGAAGGTGAAAAGCAGCTTCCATTGGCTGAACATTAGCAGGCGCCACCTGACCGTAGTACGTGAAGCGCGAACGGAAAAATTGCCTGCGAATCAGTCGCGGCACCGCTTCGCGCTGTACCCGCCCAGGATGCGGTGCTCCTGGTTTTGTTAGTTGGCGTGAAGCGCTTCTGCTGCTGTTAGTACGTCATCAACATGCCCTGGTACCTTAACGCCGCGCCACTCTTGAACAAGCTTACCCTCGCTGTCGATTAGGAAGGTACTGCGCTCAATGCCAAGATGCTCTTTGCCGTACATCTTTTTAAGTTTGATAACATCAAAAATCTGGCATACGGTTTCGTCCTTATCGGAGATAAGCTCGAAGTTAAAATCTTGCTTGGCTTTGAAGTTCTCCTGAGCACGGATACCATCTCTAGAAACGCCGATAATAACCGTATTGGCAGCATCGAATCGTGGCTTGCGGTCTCTAAAGTCTCCGCCTTCGGTAGTGCACCCCGGGGTGCTGGCCTTTGGATAAAAATAGATAACCACCTGCTTGCCACGCAGCTTAGACAGCGTCACCGTCGTATCGCTAGTGGCTGGGACAGAAAAGTCAGGTACCGGGTGATTGAGTTTTACAGACATGAAGAGCTCCTTTAATGAGAGGGTTTACTTAGTTGATTACACGAAAGTAACGCTATTATGTCAAAGCGAATAGGCGCCCAGTAATGAGCAGGTGAGAAAACTCTCAGCGCTTTGCGCTGTACAGGTTCGAGCCGCCTGAGTACCATTTGCTGTCTGTCGCCTCCCTTGGGACGACAGCAAAGTGTTCAAAGCATAAAATGGCAGTAGGTTAAATCGCCCCGATAGTGCTCGTTCTAGTGGTCAAAGCTCTTGTGGACAGTCTCTTGTGGGCAGTCTCTTGTGGACAGGCTCTTATAAATAGAGCCCTTATGGTCGAAGCTTCTCGATTTTCAATGAACATCGTCAGTAGCTTAATTTTATAATTTGGCAGGTGAGGAAAAAACGGATGATCACAGGCAGCATTGTCGCCCTGGCGACGCCGATGAAAGTCAATGGCGACATCGACTGGGAGGCGCTTCGTCGCCTGGTGAACTTCCACCTCGATAATGGCACTGATGCCATTGTCGCAGCGGGCACCACGGGCGAACCTACTACCATGACGTTTGCTGAGCACTTTGATGTGATCCGCAGCGTGGTAGAAGAGGTGAATGGTCGTATTCCGGTGATCGCCGGCACGGGAGCGAACGCCACATCAGAGGCGGTTGAGTTAGCGCGTTACGCTAGCGAAGTCGGCGCAGATTACTGTCTATCGGTTTGTCCTTACTATAACAAACCGACTCAGGAAGGCCTCTACCAACACTTCAAAGCGGTGGCTGAAGGAAGCAAACTGCCGGTAATTCTTTATAACGTTCCCGGCCGTACCTGCTCTGATCTGTACAATGAAACGGTAGTACGCCTAGCCGAGGTGAAGAATATTATCGGTTTGAAAGATGCTACCGGGAACCTTGAGCGCGCAGAGGATCTAATTACCCGCTTGAAGGGCAGCGACTTTATGCTCTACTCCGGCGACGATGCCACCGCCTGTGACTTTATGTTGATGGGTGGCCACGGCGATATCTCGGTGACTGCGAACGTAGCGCCCAAAGCGATGCATGAACTCTGCGCTGCAGCCGTAGCTGGTGATTCGGATAAGGCTCACCAAATTAATACGCGTTTGATGCCGTTACACACCAATTTAGGCATTGAAGCGAATCCGATTCCGGTTAAATGGGCACTGCATCGCATGGGATATATGGACGCAGGGATTCGTTTGCCGTTGACCTGGCTGTCGGAAAAGTACCACGCCACTGTCAGTGAAGCGCTGCAGCTGGCGGGCGTCGTAGAGGAGTAATTCGACGTAACCCCTTTGCTACTCGGCGTACGTTGATGCGCCGAGTACTCGACCTGTTGACTGTAAAGGTGGCTTGATGAGCCCTGTTCTTGAAAAACGTTTGCTTGAAAAACGTGCGCTTAAATGGATACCGCTGGCTCTCGCAACGGCTGTCACGCTTGCTGGATGCGCGCGCGACGATGGTTACTATCACGACCGTAATTTGGATTATACTGAAGCTACCCCAGCGCCCCCCTTAGTACTGCCAGAAACCCGCAATCCACAGCGTTACCGTGATGCCATGCCGGTGCCCCAGGTAGCGGTGCAAGGTAGCCGTATTGATGAGGCGGCCGAGATTGCTCCCCCCCAGACGCTGACAATTGGCAGTGGTTTAGAACCTGAATTTGTAGAGCGTCGTCAGGTCGGTGATCAGACTTGGTTGGTGGTCGCGGCAGATACGGGAACTGTCTGGCCTCAGTTAGAAGCGTTCGCGAATAGTCGCCAGCTAGGTGTTCAGCAAAGCGATGCGAATCAAGGTGTCATAGTGACCTCTCAAGCCACGTTGAAGCTACAAAGCGCGCTCAGGGCGGGCAGTAGTGAGGTGCGCTGTGAGCAAGTAGGGCAAAGTGTGACTGTGTGTCTTGATGCCCTAGAGCAGTACTTAGGCGCACGCAGTGCCACTGCTAGCGCATCTTCTTGGACTGCACAACGACTCGCACAAGATCAGACGCTGCAAATGCGCCAGCAGGGCGACGCGTGGGAAGTTGTGATCCCTCAATCCATTGATCGTGTTTGGGCAGAGCTGGACCACTATCTTGAGCTCGACTTTAGTGTCGAAGGGCAGCGCGACCTATTAGCCACTTCTGCTGAAAACTATGAATTCCTGGTTGAGTACATGACCGAGACTGAGCGAGGTCGCAACCCGCTACAAATTGTCTTCAGTCCCGATGTGCGTCGCATGTCGCAGCAAATTCGTCTAGCTCTTCAGCCTGATGGTGATAAGACCATTCTGCGTGCGATTAATGCCAGTGAGCGTAGTTTAACTGCTGACGATCAGCGCGAGCTGCTTGAGCGAGTCTCCGGCTACCTACGTTAATTTTTAATTTTGAAACCCTTCGGAGCCCCTATGGAAAAGCGCCAAGAACTCTACGCTGGTAAAGCGAAATCCGTTTATACCACCGACGACCCTGACTTGTTGGTACTGCACTTTCGTGATGATACCAGTGCTTTCGATGGCAAAAAGAAAGAGTCACTGGCCCGCAAAGGCAAAGTGAACAACATCTTCAATGCTTTCATTATGCAGCGCCTGGAAGAGGCAGGGATTCCTACCCATTTTGAGAAGCAGCTTTCTGATACTGAAAGCCTAGTCAAAAAAATGGAGATGATTCCTGTTGAATGCGTCGTGCGCAACATTGCAGCAGGTGGCCTAGTTAAGCGCCTGGGTGTGGAAGAGGGCATCAGTTTGAATCCGCCCACCTTTGAATTGTTCTTAAAGAACGATGAAAAGGGAGACCCCATGATTAACGAGTCGCTAGCAGAAACCTTTGGCTGGGCAACCCCCGAACAGCTGGCGAAAATGAAGTCACTTACTTTTAAAGTGAACCATGTGCTTAAGCAGCTGTTTGCCGAAGGCGACATGTTGCTAGTCGATTACAAGCTTGAGTTTGGAGTCTTCAAAGGCGATGTAGTCCTTGGCGATGAGTTCTCCCCGGATGGATGTCGTTTATGGGATGCCAATACGCGAGAAAAGCTTGATAAAGATCGCTTTCGCCAGGGGTTAGGTGGTGTCATTGAAGCGTATGAAGAAGTAGCACGACGGATTGGTATTCATATTGATTAATGCCGTAGCATATATGTAATAAATGTTTGTGCTGATATGCTCGCATAGTAAAAACCCGCTTAGGATACTGCTTCCGAAGCGGGTTTTTCTATTAAACTCTGATAGTGTGCTTTAGTCGTCTGAAGACTCTGCAGTTAGTTCATCAAGTGCCTGTAACCGATAGCCATAGCCATAAACTGAAACAAGGTTCCAACCAAATTCCGACGTTAGACTAAGCTTTTTGCGCACTCGGTGAATATGAACGTCTAGCGTACGAGTGCCAGGCGGATCACTTTTACCCCATACATATTCATATAGGTAGGAGCGTGAAAGCGGACTTCCTAACTGGTTTAGTAGAAGAAAGGCTAACCGAAACTCCTGCCTCGTCAACGATACTTCTTCTCCGTCCACGTAGGCTGTTTCACGATTGGTATTGAGCTTAATGCGGCCAAACTCTAATGTTTGCTGCTGAGCAGCACTTGGCGTGCGGAGCGAGTGGCGACGGGTTGACGCATAGGCTCTTGCGGCCAGTTCGCGCGGCCTAAAAGGTTTGCTGATGAAGTCATCAGCCCCCGCGTTCAAGGCTTGAATAATATCGGCTTCTTCCTGCCTCAGGGTCACCATTAGGACAGCAGGAATAATCTGTAGGTAGGTTTTCATCCAATTGAGCAGCGCAATACCAGTGCCGTCGGGCAGGTGCCAATCAAGTATGACTAAATCGAATGTATTGCGGCTAGCGGTATGAATAAATGCCTTACTGGTTTCGAATGAGTAGATGTTCGCCTCTATACCTCGCTCGGCAAAGCCATCCATAAGCGCTTTTTCAATGCGCTCTGATACCACCTTCTCATCTTCTACTACTGCAATGCGCATAGGCTGTATCCAAGTCAGGTCTCGTCAGTGAAAGTGAGCAGCATAGGTTGCAAATCTGTTCCTAGATCTAAAAAGCATCAAGGCAGCATAGTTAGATACTTGCTCTCCTGAAATATGAGCTTTGCAAGTAGAAAAGCTCGTTAAGTGCCTGCCCAGTAGTGTTTAGTATCCCTGAACTTTTCCTCTGTTGATGCTGCCGCAGCGGTATGACCAGCGCCGAACGTGATCGAAATACGTGGCAGGTCAGCTGCTGCCCAGAATACGCATGTCGGCTGAAATGTAAATTGATGAGTTCAGTTGCTATGTGAATTTAAATTAACAGCAGGTTTCCTTAAGTCTGGTCTGTTTTCTGTAAAGGGATTAGTAAGTGCTTACTCTTCATCTGGTTAAGGTACTAGGCGATTCTTAGTTGGCATGCATTTTTTCTACCTTAGAGCCCATTAAAAGAGACTAAAAAAACTCACTGACTAGGCTGTTAATATTGATTAATAATGTGGAGAAGAGTAGTTCCCTGTGCTAGCTTCAATGTTAAGAAGTGTTTGAACCGCCCCGGCTTTACCGGAGACTCCATATCTTGAGAGGA